>JAFVTZ010000108.1 GCA_017502965.1 Clostridia bacterium | reverse complement strand
GGGAGAATTATCATAGGAACTACAGATGCAAGCCATCCCACAAAGGAAAACCTTTTGTCAAGCACTTTGAATGCACCTATTGCGCTGAGTCCTGTTTTTCTGCCGAGAGAAATTTCGGCGCACATAAGGGCAAATCCGAATGTCACTGCCAATAAAATATATACAAGCAGGAATATTCCACCGCCGTATTTTGCGGCAAGATACGGGAATCGCCATATATTGCCAAGACCTACAGCTGAGCCTGCTGCCGCAAGCACAAAGCCTATTTTACCTGTAAAACTACTTCTTTTTTCACTCATAGGAAACCGCCTTGAAAAATTTTTATTATAATCTTATATATTATATCAGCATATCATCAAAAGGTCAAACAAAAAAATATAGTTTATCCGGAGATAAACTATATTTTAGTGAATAGGGAATAACGAAGAGTGAATAGTTAATGAGTTTTTGCTCAGCAAAAACGAATATATATGTTTTTTAAACAGAAAAAACTCAAAACTATTCAAGAAAAGATAATGCTGCGGCGATATCTTCTTTTGTGGTGATTTTAATATTTTTATAACTGCCTTCAACTGTTACACACTCAAACCCTGCCGCTTCCATAATTGAGGTGTCGTCTGTAAAGAGGGAAACATCACCGCATTTTTCTATAGCTTCAAGGTATTCTTTAACCCGAACACCTTGCGGTGTCTGAACAGC
Source organism: Clostridia bacterium (assembly GCA_017502965.1). Lineage (GTDB taxonomy): Bacteria > Bacillota > Clostridia > Oscillospirales > Acutalibacteraceae > UBA737. The sequence goes on along the minus strand of JAFVTZ010000108.1, from coordinate 2,076 downwards.
AACCAGATTTTCTCTTGGAACTGTGGTTATAATTTTTCCGTCTCGGTCGATTTTTTTAATTGTGTCTTTAACTTTTACTGCACAGGTCACAGCGCTGTAATTTTTTAAAGCATCTGCAACAGAGGTTATAACAGAATTTTCTACAAGAGGTCTTGCCCCATCATGAATGAGCACAGTATCTTCATTTTCTGCTATGCGGGAAAGCCCTTTTGTAACCGAAGCCTGACGGCTTGCTCCGCCGCATACTATATCGCTGAGTTTTGAAATATTGTATTTTTCGCAAAGCATCTGCATTGTAAAAATATCTTCGTCGCGAGTAACTAAAATAATTCGTGAAACGGTGTCGCAGTTTTCGAATTTGAGCAAAGTATGCGCTATCACAGGAATACCGCCGAGTAACATCAGTTGCTTGTTTTCGCCCATTCTTGAAGATGAACCGGCAGCCACTATTATTACGGGAACACCGCTGTTTTCATGGTTGCATATTTCATAACTTAGTTCGGTTTTTGTTTTATTCAAGAGTTTCACATTCCTTTGGTATTCTTAAAAAACGCTCCCCTTAAATGCAAAAGGGGAACGTGAAATGAAAGAGTTTTTAATCAATCTTCTGTGCTATCGTCTTCAGTGCCGCAACATCCGCAGTCACAGTCACAGTCGAAATCGAATTCGAGTTCTGTTCCGCAGTTGGGGCAGGTCATGCCTTCCTCTTCGAGCATATCTGCATCAAGATAAATAACATCGTTGCAAGCGGGGCATTCGATTTCATATACCTCGTCATCGCAACAGTCACAGTCATCATCGTCACAGCAGTCGCAATCGTCATCATCATAGATAATGTTTTCCAAAGAAGCAAGGTCTTCGTCGACAGCGTCAATCTGCTCCATAAGTTCGTCGCAACCGTCTTCAATCTCGCAGATTTCTTCTGTGATATCGCCGAGAAGGTCGATAATAGCGGCAAGAACTTTGCCTTCTTTCTTGTTCTCGTCAAGACTGAGTCCCTCTGCCAAACCTTTTATATAAGCAATCTTTTCATAAATATCCATAAGTCTCTACCTCCGTTAATAAGTTTGTCGCCTTTAAATTAAGCGCGCTCCATATACTCGCCTGTACGGGTGTCAATTCTTACCATATCGCCCTCATTGATAAAGAGAGGAACACGGATTTCTGCACCTGTTTCAACAGTAGCGGGTTTTGTAGCGTTGGTAGCGGTGTTGCCTGCGAAACCGGGGTCGGTAGCAGTTACAGCAAGTTCAACAAATGTCGGGGGCTCTACGCCGAAAACATTACCCTTGTAGGACAAGATTTTGCATATCATATTTTCTTTAACAAACTTAAAGTTATCTCCGAGTTCGCTTGCGTTTATAGGAACCATATCATAGGTTTCCTGATCCATAAAGTAATAAAGGTCACCGTCGCTGTAAGAGTATTCCATATCTTTTCTCTCAACAAAAGCGGTGGGGAACTTTGCTGTGGGGTTATAACTCTTTTCGATAACTGCACCTGTAATAACATTCTTAATCTTTGTTCTTACAAATGCTGCTCCCTTACCGGGTTTTACGTGCTGAAATTCAACTACCTGAAGAACGTTGCCGTCCTCTTCAAAGGTAACGCCGTTTCTGAAATCGCCTGCGCTTATCATACTTTTTAATTCCTCCAAAAATGCAAATAATGTATTTATATACATTAACATTATAAAACCAAAGGCAGAATTTGTCAAGGTTACTTTTCAGGATTCCCATTTTCCGCCATGGTGGTGGTTTTCGCCGTCGCGTCTTTTGATTTTTTCATTATATCCTTGCGCGATACAAGGGTACTGATTTTCTGTATCGGCGGTGGGCTGAATTTCATAAGTTCCGTAGCGGTTTATCTGTTCGTAAACATTTTCGGGATTACCCCACGGTTGTTTTACAGATATCTCTTCTACGGTCTTCAAAGGTCTTTTCTGTTTTTCTTTTTTCAAAATTTTTTCACCTCTATTTTAGTATTACCGTAGGGTAGAGCAAATAATCCGAACTCCGTTTTTAAAAGGCGAATTTTCATCCATACCTTGTTAAAATACTCGTTAATCCGTCAGCC
>JAFVTZ010000107.1 GCA_017502965.1 Clostridia bacterium | reverse complement strand
TTATTTTGAAGAAAGAGGTGAGGCGCTGTGATAAGGAAGATACTGTGTGCGGTGATGTGTATAGCATTTGTTTTTACACTTTGCGGATGTGAATTATTTGCAACCGATACAGCAGAACTTTTGTCCCCGCCTGCTCTTTCGGGTGACCTTTATCCTATAGCGCAGGCTATAGAAGAATCTGCAGGCGGAAGTTATACTTTCAAGTACCCATCCCGCGGGCTTTACCGTTCGGCTGTGGTGCAGAGCGATATAGATTCTGACGGAATCCTTGAAGCCTTTGCTTTTTACAGTATGACTGATGGGGAAACTACAACAATGCAGATAAATGCTATCTGTCTTTCTGACAATAAGTGGCAGTCTGTGGCACAGCAGAAAATTGTTGCAGGCGGAGTTGACCGTATCGATTTCTGCGACCTTGATAATGACGGTATTCAGGAAATACTGGTGGGCTGGGAAATTTACGGTACAAGCGAGATGCAACTTGCGGTTTACAGTATGGGAGAAAATACACTGGCTCAGCGTATGCTCCAGAAATATACCCACTTTATAACCTGTGACCTTGATGAAAATGACGAAAAGGAAATTCTTATAATCAAGAGTTCAACTACCGAACAGATAAACTCGGCATCTCTCTTTGCGCTTACAGATGAAGGCATAACCGAAATTTCTTCCTGCGCGCTTGATAATGCTGCGAAGACCTTCAATGAACCCTTGGTTGCAGAACTTTCTTCAGGAAAGCCTGCGGTTTATATTGATGAAATCAAAGGTGTTGGCGCGGTTACAGAGGTACTCTTTATGGAAAAAGGCACTCTTGTGAATCCTCTTTATGATGCTGAAAGCCGTGAAACAACCGCAACATTGCGTTCGGCAACGTTCAGTGTACGGGATATAAACGGTGACGGCATTATCGAAATTCCCGTTCAACTCAATGTGCCTTCGGTTTCACATTCAAAACTTAACGAAAAACTTTATTTGACAAGTTGGTGTTCTTTCAATGGCGAGATGCTGACAAATCAGATGGTGACAATGATAAATGTGGATGACGGTTATTGCTATACAATACCCTCAAAGTGGGTAGGAAATATTGCTGTACTTAAAGATACCGATAATCGTTTACGGTCGATATACCGTTATGATGCCCAGAGCGGCACTGTGGGGGATAATTTACTTTATATAAAGGCTGTTCCAAAGGCTGACTGGGATGCAGGAAAATACAGCGCTGCAGGAATTAAAGAAATATACAATGACGGAGAAACCTCATTTATATGCAGGGTTTCAGCCGCATCTGTTTCAGACGGTGTTACCTTTGAAACAGTGAAATCCGATTTTATGATTTTTGAATAGGAGATAGATTTGTATGAAACGAATTCTTATAGTTGAGGATGAAACCGCAATAAGAGAATTTGAGGCAATAAATTTAAAAAGAGTGGGTTACAGCGTCTGTGAAGCAGGCTCGGGAGAAGAAGCACTTGATATTTACGATAACGACCCCGAGGGTTTTGATATAGCACTTCTTGATATCTCAATGCCCGGTATGGACGGGTTTGCCCTTTGTAAAGAACTGCGCCGCAGAAGTGAAACACTCGGTATAATAATGCTTACTGCCCGTACTCAGGAAATGGATAAAATAAGCGGTCTTATGCTCGGCGCTGATGACTATATAACAAAGCCTTTCAGCCCTACAGAACTGCTTGCCCGTGTAGACTCGCTTTACCGCAGAGTTGAGATGTATGCTCACAAACCTGTAGCACCCGTCGTATCAGACGATATTGTTCTCGGAGATTTCACACTCAATCTCAGAAGAAGAACTCTTGTTAAAAACGGTGTTAATATTGAACTCACTCAGGTTGAGTTTCAGATGGTGGAATATTTCTTCAATAACCCCGATATAGCGCTTGACCGTACAGATATTTTAAACCGCGTATGGGGAAGCAATTATTTCGGAGAAGAAAAAATAGTGGATGTTAATATAAGAAGACTACGCAAAAAAATTGAGGATGACCCATCAGAGCCGAGATATCTTATGACTGTATGGGGAATGGGTTACAAGTGGAATACCCATTAAGTTTTTATCTGTCTTAAGGAAATCAGATTTTATGAAAGGAGAAGGCAAATGCAACTTGAAATAAAGTTTAAGAGTATAGCAATGCGCTGGTTTTTAAATATATTCCTTATTCTTGCTGTAATAATATGTGCTGCGGCGATTGCCTTCTCGGCGGTGTTTATTTCGTTTTACACCGAGCGTGTTGAGGAACTTGCAGGTGACTATGCTTATGAGTTTTATGCTCTTTCAGAGGCTAACAGCAACTCTTTCAACGATACTGCAATAGCCATTGCAGGCGAGTTTCAGTATAAGGATAAAATAGAAGTTCAGGTTATAGATAATGACGGTGAAATAGTGGTTTCAACTACAGGTTTCCAGTCTTACAGCGACCCTATGCCTGATTACCATGCCGCAAAGGGTACAGGACGCGCTGTCAGAGAAACTGTTACCGACAGCGGAGAATCGGTCCTTGCAGGCACTACTATGATTTACGATTCTCAGGGAAATACCTTGGGTGCATACCGCTGGATAACCTCTTTGAGGGCGGTTGATCGTATGAGTGGAAATTTCACCGCTGTGATAACTATTGCCGCTCTGGCAATTTTGGGATTCAGTGCGTTTTCAGGTTTGTTTTTCATAAAATCCATAGTGCGTCCTATAAGAGATGTAAGTAATATTGCCCGTAAAATTGCTATGGGTGAGTTTGATTCGAGAATTGAGATTACAAGAAATGACGAGATAGGCGAACTTTGCGATACTATAAACTATATGGCTACAGAACTCAGTCAGGCGCAAAACCTTAAAAATGACTTTATTTCTTCTGTATCCCACGAACTCAGAACTCCGCTTACCGCTATCAGAGGTTGGGGAGAAACTGCAAAAATGTCGGTAGGAACTGATGAAGAACTTGTGAACCGAGGACTTGATGTTGTGCTCTCTGAGGCGGACAGACTTTCAAGCCTTGTTGAAGAACTGCTTGACTTTTCACGTATGGAATCGGGCAGAATGACGGTTGTTTCCCAGCCACTCAATATTTCAGGGCTCTTATCCGAATCGGTTGATATGTATACCGAACTTTCAAAACAGCAGGGAATAGAACTTATCTACACCGAGCCTTCCGAACAACTCGAAGTAATGGGCGACCCGAACAGGCTGAAACAGGTGTTTATAAATATCATTGATAACGCTGTGAAATATACCGAAAGCGGGGGACAGGTGCTTGTTGACCAACTGCGCGAAGAAGCTTGTGTGAGAATAACTGTCAGAGATACAGGTGTCGGCATTCCTGCTCAGGATATTGACAGAATAAAGGAAAAATTCTATAAAGCAAATAAAACCGTTCGCGGTTCGGGTATCGGACTTGCTGTAGCGGATGAAATTATAAAACAGCATCAGGGACTTTTGTTTGTGGAGAGTACAGAGGGCGTCGGCACTACTGCTACTGTGGTTCTGCCTTTGTATGACCCCCCTAAAGTTGAGCCTTCCGATACAGAGGCGGAAACTGATGAAATAGTACAAGGAGAATAAAATGGCAAAAGCAAAATACACATCAATAGGCGGTCAGGCGCTTATTGAAGGAATTATGATGAAAAGCCCTGAAAAAACCGCAATGGCGGTAAGAAAAAAGGACGGGGATATTGATATCTCTTATCCTGTGGGCAAAAGCATACGCGAAAAATACAAAATCCTGAAACTTCCGATTATAAGGGGTGTTGTGGGCTTTGTGGAGTCTATGATTCAGGGCTATAAAGCGATGATGCTTTCGGCCGATATTTCGGGATTTACTGACCTTGAAGAAGAGGAAAATAAAAACAAAGAAAATAAGGATAACAGTACACTTATAAATATCGTTATGATAATAGGTACTGTTTTGGGAGTTGCCCTTTCTGTGGTACTCTTTATGTTGTTACCCCGCCTTTGTGTTTCAGGTCTGCAGGCAATTTTTAATACCGATTTTTCAAAATTTGTCCGTTCGGGAATAGAGCAGATTTTAAAACTTTCGGTTTTTGTGCTCTATGTGTGGCTGGTTTCCTTTATGAAGGATATAAAGCGCGTGTTTATGTACCACGGAGCAGAACATAAAACAATTTTCTGCTACGAAAAAGGTCTTGAACTGAATGTTGAGAATGTAAGACAGCAAAAGCGTTTCCATCCCCGTTGCGGCACATCTTTTATGATACTTATGATACTTATAAGTGTTATCGTATCGACTGTAGTTCAGATGATATTCCCAGGAGTTTACGATATAGCATGGCTCTGGACAGTGGCTAAAATACTTATGCTTCCAATTATCTGCGGACTCGGTTTTGAGGTGCTCAAAATCTGCGGAAAGTATGATAATATCATAACAAAAATTATTTCTGCCCCCGGTATGTGGCTTCAGAGAATTACCACAAAAGAACCTGAGGACGATATGATAGAAATAGCAATAGCGGCACTCAAAGCCTGCGAGCCT
>JAFVTZ010000106.1 GCA_017502965.1 Clostridia bacterium | reverse complement strand
GCGAAAGTATCGAAAATCAGATAGAAATGTGCAAAAAATATATTTATTCAAGATTTGAAGATGCGGAAAATACAACCGTGACAGTATATGAAGATGAGGGATTTTCTGCCAAATCCACATCAAGACCACAGTTTTTAAAAATGATAGAAGATATGAAGCTATATAAGCCAGACTGTGTTATCTGCTACCGACTTGACCGTATAAGCCGAAATGTCGGGGATTTTTCTGCTTTTATCGAGCAACTTAACAGTATGAATATAGCGTTTATATGTATAAACGAAGATTTCGATACTTCAAAACCCATGGGAAAGGCTATGATGTATATAACATCGGTTTTCGCTCAGCTTGAACGCGAAACTATTGCCGAAAGGGTGCGGGATAATATGCTTATGCTGGCTAAAACAGGCAGATGGTTAGGGGGAAGCACGCCGCTTGGGTTTAAATCTGTTCTGATTTCAGATAATACAGACGGCAAGCAAAAATGTGCTTATTATCTTGAAGAAAAAGGGGACGAGATCAACACGGTTAAATTTATTTTTGAAAATTTCATAGAAAAGCGAAAATACAGTGAAGTATGCAAATTATTATCGGAAAATGGTTTAAAAAACCGAAATCAGAAGGAATTTTCGGCGGCAGCAGTAAAGCAGATACTTAAAAATCCTGTTTACTGTTTTGCTGACAGCGAGGCTTTTACATATTTTAAAAAACTCAATGCGCAGGTCTGCTTCGAAAAAAGCGAAAGTGAATTCGGGCTTTCGGTTTATAATAAACGCAACTACAGCAGGAAAAATTTTAAAAAACAGGATGAGCAAAACTGGATAGTTGCCAAAGGAAATCATACGGGTGTTATATCAGGAAAGGATTGGATAAAGGTGCAGAATATTATCCGCAAAAATTCCCGTAAAAGCACCGTTTACAATGATTATTCTTTGCTGTCAGGCATTTTATACTGCAAAAAATGCGGCAGTATTATGATTGCAAAACGGCGTTTTACAAAAGGTAAAGAGTTGCTTTTTGATTATATCTGCTCAAAAAAACTAAAAGAAACCAAAAATGCTTGCAATAACATAAATCTTGCAGGTCACAGAGCCGACGAAACTCTTTTTAGCTCGCTTATGCCGTATATAACTCACGATAATAAAGATCCTGAGGGATTTTCCGATATTCAAAAAAGAAAAATCATAAATCTCGCGGTTTTGAAAGCTGTGTGGGACGGGGAGCAGATAGAAGTATTTTTAAAATAGTTGCACCTATGTTGCGGTTTCCCGACCTTAATTGCAATGATTTCGTTATTCTTTATTCCAATTGGGGGATTTTATTCGGGGATATTGTCTGCTATTGCTTTAACAGCGGTAATCCTGACATCGGTTCTGGTGAGTTTTCTTGCTACATTTATACTCTCGCATACTTTTTTAAAGGGGAAAACTTCTTCCTATATTCTCGAAATGCCGCCTTTTAGAAAACCGAAAATAGGCTCGGTTATAGTCCGCTCGGTTTTTGACCGTACACTTTTTGTGCTTGGGCGGGCAGTATGCGTTGCCATTCCCGCAGGGGTTATTATCTGGGTTATGGCAAATGTAACTGTCGGAGATAAAACCGTGCTGAGTCTTGCAAGCGAATTTTTAGACCCGTTTGCGAAGATTATCGGGCTTGACGGGGTACTGCTTATCGCTTTTATATTGGGTTTCCCCGCAAATGAGATAGTGCTTCCCGTGGCAATAATGGCTTACAGTTCAGGTTCGGTTTTAGGAGAACTTCCTGCTCTTTCACAACTGTACGATATACTTATGTCGAATGGCTGGACGCTTAATACTGCGATTTGCACTATTGTTTTTTCGCTGTTTCATTGGCCTTGTTCTACAACTGTTCTGACCGTAAAAAAAGAAACAGGCAGTTTTTTGTGGGCACTGTTTTCTGCCGTTTATCCGACTGTTATAGGAATAATTCTTTGTATGATAATAACTTTTGCTTTTAAAATTTTCGGTGCATAAACATTACAAAATAAAACCCCGAATCTCATAAAAAAAGATTCGGGGTTAAAACTATTTAAGTAAATTACTGCGTAAAACTGAAAGGTCGAGCGAATTTATAACACCGTTGAAATCAAGGTCGGCGTTATCGTGATGTATCTCCACCTTTTGTGCGGAAGAATATTTTTTAAGTCTCACAAGGTCGGTTATATCAAAGTTTCCGCTGTCATTAGCATCACCTAATATGAATTTTGTGAGTTTTAAAGCCAGTATATCAGAAACTTCGGGTAAAACCGCAGTGAATTTATTATCGGTCACAGTTATTATTTCGCAGTGCTTTGTAAGTCCTGTTTCGGTATCGCAGATTTCAAAGCGGTAGTCACTGTTTTCAAGGTCAATAAACGGAATTTCAACATTCAGAGCGCTGACAGGCGTGCCTGAAAATACTTTCTGATATATTTCTCCGCTTTTTGAGTTTTTAACAAGGGCTAATTGCTGTGAACAACTAATCATTCTTTTAACCGAAACACAGTCAGCCGTGTCCTGCATATAAAACTTAAAATGATAAGCCGATATTGCTATCCAATCGTGACCTGTATTAGCAATTGTGATTACATTTTTACCTGCATTCAGTGTTATTTTGACATACCTTTGTTCATCAGGCACCTCATCAATTCTTCCGCCGGTGAGTATTACCTGCTCTACTTGCTCGCCGTTGTTAGTAACGGTCAGTTTATTAGTTCCGCTGCCGTATGCAGCAAGGTCGATAACCATTTCTCCGCCCGAAGAACAGGTAACGGTGAAAGTGGGGTCATTTCTGTAAGCTGCGATACTGCTGTTAGTACCGTATAACTTGGTTGAAATACCTGCAAGCAGAAGGTCGCTGTCATTCTCATCTACAAAAAACTGATTTTCGGTTGCTTTCTCTGCCCAGTCCGAAACATCGCCGAGAGCCTTTGCGGTTATGTTTTTAAAACTCTGTTCGGATATATCTGAATATTCTGCAGATATCGGAGCGGTTGCGGTGTAAAGGCTGAAATCCTGCGCTGTCAGACTGTAATTCTCGCCCACCCAGCATATATCGTCAACATATACTTTGGGTTTGCTTTCATCTGTCGGCTGTTGCTGAATACTGAAAGCGAAAGACTGACCTGCATCGCTGTATATATTATGTTTATAGTTAGTGCTGATTTCTGTGTCGGAAATTTGACTCTCAGGGATATTGAAAGTATCAAACGGGATATGGTAAGTTCCACTCTGACCTGCATTAACTTTCATAAATGATTGCCATTGCTCGCGACCGCTGACAGTAAGTGTCTGGGTTTCACCGCCGTCAGGAGTGAAATAATAAATGCCGCCAAACCAAGGCATATATGAATGTGTTTCGCCGTTAACAGTGGTTGTAAGGTGAACCCTCATAGCGGCATTGGATTCAAGTTCGGTTGCATCATAACGGAATGTTATGCCGTTTGCTTTATCTGAAAAAGCAGGTTTTTCGAGCTTTGCAGTGGCATTGCTTTGAGCTACGGCAGTTGTAAAGGAGAGTCTGCCGTCTTCTATATCAAGTGTCGGTGTGTGACCGTCTTTTTCCCATGTGGATGCAAAAGTCCGTATATCGAAATGCGGAAGATAAGTGTTTTTATTAAGAGGTAATTTATTTACAAACTTTAAAAGCCCACCAAGCACTCCCCAAGAGTCGGTTTCGTCCACCGTATCGTGACTCCAGACCATTGCAGAGGCGCCGAAAGAGAAAAATTCATTCCATATTGTATTTTTTAAAGTGGATTTAAAATAATTTTTGTCAGATGAATAGTAACACTCCTGAGTTAAAACAGGTTTTTTTATTCCCGAATTTCCGTTTGCGGTATTCTGTGTGCTGTAGTCAAGAACTTCTGTAGCATCGTATTTGAAGTTCGAACTGAAAAGTAATGTGCGGTAATTTTCTGTAATACTTTTTGTGTATTCATTGAGTTTTTGCAGATATTCTACAGTTTCATCTTTCGGTGTAGTCTGGTCGTTCCAGAGGTTTAAGGACATAAGGCTTGTGCTGTACCCCCAGCGGGCTATTATATAGCGTAATCGGTTTTGGTAGTGCTTTTTGACCTCGCTGTCACTCCAGTAATGGTCGGTATCGGTTGCAGGACCGCCGTTTTCAAAATTATAAGGATTATAAGCCCAACTGTCATAAGTGGGAAGTCCCTCGCTGTCGGTAGCATTTCCGTGTTCATTATTGTCATCAAGAGTGAGAATAAGGCGAATTCCCTTTTTTTCACACATTTCAAAGATATTGTCAAGCGCTGAGGAAATACACTGGTTGTAATAACCGAGCCCCGCATAACTATAGGTATTAGTATCGCCTTCCTTTGGCATCCACTCAAGACATGCCCAGTGGCAGAGCCATACTCTTGTAAGGTTTGTGCCCGAACTTGCCGCCTGATTTAAAAAGTATTCATAACTGCGGTGTTCAGGGTTTGAGGTGAACTGGCTTCTCACCCAGGCAATATTTGAGCCCGAGCCGTAAAAAAGACTGCCGTCACTTGAATCTATGAAATATTCGGGATTGGTTTTTGAAATTTCTATAAATCCGTTATTGGTTGAATGAAGCAGGGAAAAATTTTTTGGAGTAGTGTAATATTCTGAGCCGTCTGAGGTTATAGCCTGAAGTCTGAAAGTATAATCGCCCTCTGTATCACCTGAAAAACGCACACACCAGTAATTGTTTTCAAGGTCGGTGTAATTGTTTTTATAGTAGGTCATAAGGGTGGTGCCTGCTTTTTTATACTCCATTTCTTCTATGTAAAAAGCAGGAATGCAGGCAACCTTTCCGTCAGGATACATGAATAAACAGTTTACGGTTATATCCTCAGGGTCAAAAGGGTTTGTGTAATCAAGGTTGAGCGAAAACCTGATTTCATATTTTGAATAAATATATCCCGTTTTCTGAAACTCAATATTTTCAAAAACAGTTTCACCGCCGTCTGAAAAGTTTACATATTCTGACCTTAATGCGGTGAGAAAATCGGAGTCTTCAGCAAACAAAGATAAAGGGAATAGGGAAAGCAAGACCGAAATACTGAGTATCCAGCAAATGATTTTTTTCATAAATCACTTCTCCTGAGTGTTGTTTTCATATTTTGCCGAAATGGGATTTCTTCTTGGCGGTTCAAGTGGTATTTTAACTGTTACGGTTGTTCCGTTTCCTACAGAACTTTCAACCTGCACGCCGTAATTCTGACCGTAGTAAAGATTAAGGCGGTTGTGGATATTGAGAATACCTATTCCGCAACCGTGACTGCTGAGTTTTGAATCGGTTTCTCCTGCAAGGCGGAGTTTCAGTTCGGAATAAATTTCAGGGCTGAACCCTTTTCCGTTATCCGAAATTTTGAAAACCATATAATCGTTATCCGAAGTTCCTGTAATACTGAGAATACCGCCCTCTTCCAAAGGTTCAATACCGTATTTCACAGCATTTTCTACCAGCGGTTCAAGAGAAAAACGGATGATTTTGCGGTTGAGAAGATTTTCGTCAATATCTATTTCGGCTGTAAATCTGTCAGGAAAACGGGTGTGCTGAATGGAAAGATAACAGTTTATTATTTTGAGTTCGTCTTTAAGAGTGGTCAGAAGGTCGTCCGACAGGGAATAGCGCATAATCTCTGCCATAGAGATACCGACCTTTTCGATATCGTTTATTCCATACATCCTTGCCATACCGATTATGCAGTTAAGCGCATTGAAAAGAAAATGCGGATTAAGTTGGCTTTGCATGGCTTTAAGGCGGGATTCATTCTGTGAAATTTTAACCTTGATGTTTTCGTCCTGCAAGGTTTTAATGCTGTTTGTCATCTCGTCAATATTCTCGGCTAAAAGTGAAAGTTCACTTGAAAACAGCACAGGTGCTTTTGAAGAATCTCCCGTTTTTTTAGCGGATATAAATTTCTGCAATTTGTTAACAGATGTATTGAAAGTGTGCAAAAATACATAGAGAACGAAAATAAAAGCAAAAATAGCAATGCAGAAAATCAGAATAAATGCGCGGTAGTTTGCAAGAGTGCTGTCAATCTTTGCTCTGCAAGGGGTAAATGAATAAAGATATAAACCTTTAAGGTCGAGTTCGTTGCGGCGTATAAAATATTCTGCCTTTCCTATTTTTCGGGTAAACTCATTTCCACCAGTTTTGTCAAAAACGAAGCGGAACAGGGAAGCGAGTATATCGCTGTCAGCATCAGCGGGAGAGGCTAAAATCTGCTTTGAGTTTGTTAGCACAAAGCATTTTGTAGAGCCTATTTCCATAGAATCGGAAAAAATATTCGAAATCATCGTGTGGTATGTAACCAGATAACAAACACCAACAGTCTGGCTGTCTTTCATAATATCTATTGGAATGAGCAGGCAGGTATTGTTGTTTACATAAGCGGTTTTAACATTTCTGTCATTAAAACTCAGCATCGGAAGCGCGTTTAAATCGCTTTGAGACATAAAAAAGGTTTGTGTGTGTTCCCCGTTTGTCAGAATTATGTCATAAACATCAAGGTTTGAAACCAAAAACTGATTCACTGCCTGAGTCATTGTTTTGGTTGGTGTGGAATCTGCCGTCATAGTAGCCACAAAGTTTACAATTTCCTGATTAGTGCAAATAGTCTGAGCATTGCTTTTTAAAGTTATAAAAGTATTATTAAGCTTTTCGGTATAGGTTGCCGAAAGACTTCGGTTGTAGGAAAGGTTGTTATTTTCGGTAGATGTATTATAAAGTTCAATAAATACACCGAAAAAAACAAGGAATATAAGTATGCAACTTAAAATCAGTAATAAAATGGAATTTGAAAGCTTTTGTTCCTTTATAAAAGATTTTATTCTGTTAAGCATACTTACACTCCTTTCTTTTTTATTCTATTTTAACCTACAATTCCGCTTCTTTCAATACTTTCAGTAAATTGTTTCTGAAGAATAAAGTAAATTATCAGTATAGGGAAGATTACAAGCATACATCCCGTTGCATCAAGCAGGTTGGAATAAGCATCGTTTATAGTGCTTGTACCGCCTGCTATCATATGAGAAAGTATATTGATTGAAAGGGAATTCAGTTTTACTGATAAAAGGTCGGCATTGGGCATATACCAAGAGGTATAGAAAATATCGATATATTGCCACACAAAACCGAAAAGAGTTATTGTAATTGCGAGGGATTTTGCATTGGGGAGCATTATCCTGAAATATGTAGAGGCATGGTTTGCACCGTCGATATGGGCAGCTTCTTCGAGTTCTTTTGGGATACCCCTGAAAAACTGCCTGATAATGTAAATAAAAAGTCCGTTGCGAAGTCCCATACAGGTAACAGCCGAAATTACAAACGGCCAAGGGGTATTTATAAGATTAAGCCCTGATTTTGGCAGGAAAACCGACAGAAAACCGTAAAAATCGAAGAAACGGAATTTCATATAAAGCGGTGCAATTATTACCTGCGGCGGGATAAGCAAAGTAAGCATTACCATTGCAAACCAGAACTTTTTAAGAGGAAATTCAAATCTTGCAAAACCGTAACCCACAAAACAGCAGAAAACTGTCTGCAAAGCGGCAAGGAAAATGGAAAAAATGAGTGTGTTGAAAAGAGATTTGAAATAGTTCATTTCTTCCATAACTAATTTTACATTATCGGTTGTAAAAATTTTCGGTATCATAACTACGGTGATATCGTATATGTTTTCTTCTGCCATAAACATATAAAGAGATTTGAGCAGCAGAGGATATATGATATAAAACGCGATACCGAAAACTATTACATATCGGAAAGCGGCAATTAAAAAAGATTTGAGTTTTGCGGAAGAATTATAACTTAATTTTTTCATAACTTACCTCCGCTAATCCTGATAGAATACTGTTTTTGACAGTATAAAGGTTATAATTACGAGCAGAAGCGCCATAATGGCAAAGTAAATGAGAGCCATTGCGGAAAGTTGCGAGTAGTTAAGCAGACTTCCTTGGGACACCCTCTGTATCTCCTGCATAACGGGGTTATTGTAGGAAGTAAAACTGTCAATAATAGTATAAACCGAAACTGTCAGCAAGTAAGGTGAGACAAGCGGAAAGGTTATTTTCCACATATTATCCCATGTAGTTGCGCCTTCCATAGAGGATGCCTCGTAAAGCGAAGGCGAAATCGACTGAAGAGCCATAAGGAAAACCAACATCTGTATACCTGACATATTGATTATTTCATAAATCGACTCTACAGCGTTGTTTATGTAGATAACTACCTGCGGTGCAATGTCCAGAGACAGCAAAAATGTGCTCAGGTCAAATATTCCTGCCGACTGGGTTATAGTTGTCGATACAGATGAGCCCGAAAGACCGTTTTGTATATCGGCAAAGTTATCTATTTTTTGCAGTACTCCGGTTGAAAGAATCACAGGTGTAAAGAAAAGAACGCGTATAAGAGAACGTCCCTTAAACTCCTGATTGAGCATTATTGCCATAAAGAAACTGAAAAGAACTACAAGAGGTACATTTACTACAGTAGACCTTATAGAGTTCACAAGCGAACGGTTGTAGGTCGGATGAACGAGGAGTATCTCTTTGAAATAATCAATTCCTACAGAACTAAGTGCATAACCGCTTTTATTTATGGTGATTTCAGATGTTGCAAAGAGAACAGATGTGAGTACAGCATAGGAGAATATAAGGAAAAAGCCTACAATAAAAGGGGATATAAAGGCATAACCTGTTAAGGAACGGCGTCCTCTTTCTGTTAATTTTTTCATTTATATCCCTCCGTTTCCGAAATTATAATAACTGTAATCCATAGGTGCTGTGGTTTCACCCAGATATTCAAAAGGTGCATCGCTGTAGTTTACAAGTACCTGTGTTCCGTCTTCGTAAACCGTGAGAGTAACTTCTTCTGCAAGATATTTGTGTTCTGTTATAAGAAGTGTTGAAAGTTTTTTCTGGCTTGATGCAATTTTGTGGTAGTTGTTTTCAATATTGTCAGCCCAGGTGTCATACAAAACGCTGTAATAGTAATTGAAATCGCTGTTTTTGAGTTGGTCTGTGTTAGTGCTTGCAAAGGTGTAATGCAGATTTGCTCCTGTTTCTACCGATTTGAGAAGTGCGGTGTCAGGGTCATCTGCAAGGTTTATGGCTTCCCCTGAATAGGAAACACAGCCGTGAAGAACCATCTGTGTGAAAGGCACTTCTCTGTCATAAACCAGTTTTTCAGAACTTGTAAGCGCCATATCATAGATATGCTTTGCATTTTTAAGAGTATAAATATCTCCGT
>JAFVTZ010000105.1 GCA_017502965.1 Clostridia bacterium | reverse complement strand
GGGGATAATTTAAAAGCCTTATCACCTCTTATAGAGTGCAAAGCATTAGAGTTTTTAGGGGTAAAAAAACGCCCTGATTTTGATATTTTATCAAAGATTATTAAAAAGAATAATTTAAGACTTACTGCATTTTTATTTCTTTCTTCAGCAGACACAGTTTCAGCTCTTAAACTTTTAAAAGCCTCAAACAAACAGACCGATTACGCTCTCAAATTCACAAAACTCTGCAACTTTTCAAATACAGATAAACGTTCAGAAATCAAACTTATGTTATCGGTAGCAGGAGAAGAAATTCTTAACGATTACTTTTCTTTCTGTGAGGCAAAGGGTATGGATATGTCATTTCAGAAAGAAACAGTTTCGGATGTTCTCGATAAGGGTGAGCCGTACCTTATAAGCCACCTTAAAATAAACGGCGATAATCTTCGGAAAATGGGTTTTGAGGGACCGCAAATCGGAGAAATTTTAAATAAACTGATGTCCTTTGTTTTAGAACATCCCGAACTTAACAATAAACAGGATTTAAAACGTGAAATATTAAGGCTATAAGCCGTCACAAAAAACAGACAGCACCATAAACTGTAATATACAGTTTTGGTGCTGATTTTATTTTTTGGAATGATGAAAATGAAAAAAATCACTGTAATCGGCGGTGACAACCGTCTTAAAATCTTAAAAACCCATCTTGAAAAAGAGGGTTATTTTGTCGATACACTCGGTCTTTTTGAAGACGACAGCGGAGATATAACCACATCTCAGATAATAATATTGCCTGTGCCTACCACAAAGGATAAAAAAACCGTTTTCTGCCCTCTCACAAACAGAAAAATTCTGCTTGGCGACATAGCCGAAAATCTCAAAAATGAGCAACTTGTTCTTTGCTGTAATTATATGTTCGAAAACAAAAAATGTGTTGATTACGGCTCGCTTGACAGTTACGCCCTTTTAAATGCCGTCCCTACAGCCGAGGGAGCAATAAAACTCGCTATAGAAAACACACCTTATACCCTCTGGCAAAGCAAGGTTTTAGTTATAGGTTTCGGAAGAGTTGGTAAAATACTCAGCGACCGACTAAAAAAACTTGGCGCAGATGTTACTGTGAGCTGCCGAAAACCGAGTGACAGCGCTATGTGCGAGGCATTGGGATATAAAACTGTTCACACTAAAAATCTTAACAAAGAGCCCCTTTGTTACGACATAATTTTCAATACGGTTGATGTTAAAGTTATTGACGATACAACCTTTAAAAACTGCGGTTGCGACCTTATAATTGACCTTTCTTCAAAAGGCGGATTCAGTTTGGATGCCGCAAATGAATATCAGGTTAAAGCCATTAAGGCGCCGGGGCTTCCTGCACTTATTGCCCCTGTAACCGCCGCCGAAATTTTAAACCGCACCGTAAACCAGATAATAAACTCTTACTGAGGTGAAAACATTGAAAGATATTACTTTAGGATATGCTTTTTGCGGTTCATTCTGTACCATAAAACAGTCTGTAGAAGCACTTAAAAAACTTGTTGAAATGGGATATAAAGTAAAACCCATTATGTCGCAGATAGTTTATACTACCGACACCCGTTTCGGAAAATCACAGGAACTTATTGAAAAGGTTGAAACCCTTTGCGGCGAAAAAGTGATACACGATATTGCCGCCGCAGAACCTATTGGACCTAAAAATCTGCTCGATATTATAGTTGTATCCCCCTGCACGGGAAACACCCTTGCAAAAATTGCTTTAGGTATCACCGATACACCCGTTACAATGGCAGTGAAAGCACATCTTCGCAACAACAAACCTGTAGTTTTAGCACCTGCCACAAACGATGCTTTAGGTGCATCCGCCAAAAACATAGGACTTCTTCACAACACTAAAAACATTTATTTTGTACCCTTCGGTCAGGATGACCCGTACTCTAAAAACAATTCTTTAGTCTGCGATTTCAGCCTTATTCCCGAAACAGTTGAAAAAGCACTCGATGGCAGACAGATTCAGCCTGTTTTTTTAGTTTAGCATCACCGATAATTTCCATTCGGCAACTTAATGTTGCCGTTTTTTTATTTCTTGACAAATACCCCTTGGGGGTATATTATCTTATATAGAAAAAAGGAAAGGAAATTAAAATGAAAACCGAACAGTATATAATAAGCGGTATGTCCTGCGCGGCTTGCAGTGCATCTGTCAGCCGAGTGGTATCAAGGCTTGACGGCGTAGAAGTGTGTGATGTCAACCTGATAACAGGCAAAATGACCGTGACTTTCGATGAAACCAAAACAGGCGAAACCGATTTTGTGAGGGTTGTAGAAAAAGCCGGTTTCGGAATATCCCGTAACACACCTCAAAAGCAAGAAACACCCAAAAAAGGAAAAAAGGAAAGTGCTCTGCCGATAATTATTTCAGGCATTTTCAGCGCAATTTTACTTTATATTTCTATGGGGCAGATGCTTTTCGAAAATATTCCGCTCCCCGCATTTATAAATATGCAGACGAATCCATTTAATTTTGCTTTTACGCAGTTTTTACTCTGCCTTCCCGCCCTCTTTTTCGGCAGAAAATTTTTTATAAACGGAATGCCTCTCTTGTTTCGCGGACATCCGAATATGGACTCACTCGTAGCAGTAGGAGCAGGGGCATCACTTATATACAGCATTGTTATGACCTACCGTATAAATTACGATTTGCACGCCGTTCATAATCTTTATTTCGAATCTGTGGCGGTAGTTATCACCCTTGTGATGCTTGGCAAATTTTTCGAAAGAAAAAGCAAAGCCAAAACCGCCGATGCCATTAAAAAACTTATGGAACTTGCTCCCGATACGGCAACTGTGCTTCGGAACGGTAAAGAAATTACCCTGCCTTTGGAAGATGTGCAAACAGGCGAATTTCTGATAATAAAAGCAGGAAACTCAATTCCTCTTGACGGAATTATAACCGAAGGATTCAGCAGTATTGACGAATCTATGCTGACGGGCGAAAGTATTCCCGTAGAGAAAAATATTGGAGATAAAGTTTGTGGCGGCAGTATAAATCTTGACGGACTTATTACCGTAAAAGTCACCCATACGGGAAGTGACACAACCCTCGCTAAAATAATTAAATTCGTTGAGGATGCTCAGAGCAAAAAAGCCCCCATTTCAAAAACTGCTGACAAGGTTGCAGGAATTTTTGTACCTGCAGTTATCGCTGTTGCAGTAATTTCTGCAATAATCTGGCTGATTTGCGGGCAAGATTTTGCCTTTGCGCTAAAAATTTTCACGGGTGTTTTGGTGGTTGCCTGCCCTTGTGCCTTAGGTCTTGCAACACCTACCGCAATTATGGTCGGCACGGGACTCGGTGCTTCACACGGAATACTGATACGAAACGGCGAAGTGCTTGAAACCACCCATAAAATCAAAGCCGCCGTTTTTGATAAAACGGGCACTGTAACAAACGGAAAAATGACCGTAACCGATATAAAATCAGATGATACAGAACTGCTCATAAAATATGCCGCAACTGCCGAAAGTGCATCGGAACACCCGATAGCCAAGGCAATCTGTGAATATGCAAAAGAAATAAATATTGCCGTTTCAAAACCGCTCGATTTCCGTAACATTGCAGGTAAAGGAATTTCCTGCAGTATTGACGAAAAAAATATTCTCGTAGGGAAAAGCGCATTTATTGAAGAAAATGATATAGATATTTCGAAGTACGCCGAAATTGCAACTGAGTTTTCTTCTCAGGGAAAATCCCTGATATTTGTAGCAGCAGAAAAGAAACTTTTGGGGCTTATTGCTGTGGCGGACAGCCTTAAAGAAAGTTCCGTCAGCACATTTGCAAAACTTAAAAGTCTGGGAATAAAAACTGTTTTGCTTTCAGGTGATAACAAACTCTGCGCCGAATATATAGGCACGCTTCTGTCGGCAGATCAGGTTTATTCGGAAGTCTTGCCCGAGGATAAGGCTAAAATAATCGGTGAAATAAAGCAAAAATACGGCAGTGTTATGATGATAGGCGACGGTATAAACGATGCTCCTGCGCTGTCTTTGGCAGATATCGGCTGTGCAATAGGTTCGGGTAGCGATATTGCTATTGAATCGGCAGATATCGTGCTTATGAAGAGTGACCCTATGGATGTTGCAAAGGCGGTAAATCTGAGCCGTTATACTATAACAAATATAAAGCAGAACCTTTTCTGGGCGTTTTGTTATAACACAGTCTGCATACCCATAGCGGCAGGGCTTTTATATGCCTTCGGCGGTCCTGCTATGAGCCCTATGCTTGCAGGACTTGCAATGTCGCTGAGTTCTGTGTTTGTTGTAGGAAATGCGCTGAGACTGCGAGGTAAAAAACTATGAGCGAATGCTGTAAGAAAAAACACCGTAGCGAGAGCGAATACCGCTCGCTTATAAACCGACTCAGCCGCATTGAAGGTCAGGTCAGAGGGGTTAAAAATATGCTCGAAACCGATGCTTACTGCACTGATATTTTAACCCAGATTCAGGCAATAACGGCGGCGCTCAATGCCTTTAACAAAGAACTGCTTTCTAACCACATACACACCTGTGTGGCAGAAAATATAAAACAAGGTAACGATGAAATAGTGGACGAATTGGTTGTTACCTTGCAAAAACTTATGAAATGAGGAAAATACTATGTTACACAAAATAAGCGTCCCCGATATGCACTGCGAAAACTGTGTCAAGCGCATAAACAATGCATTAAATGAAACCGGAATCAAGTTTTCTGTAGACCCCCAAACCAAAACTGTTACGGTTGACGGCTGTGAACATTGTCTTAAAACCGCACTCACAGAACTCGAAGATTTAGGGTTCACTCCAGCCATATAGCATATATATGGTGTATTTTGTCTGCTTTACCAAATAGCGGCACAATCCGTTAGTTGAAATGCACAATTTGAATCACTTTTAAAGTTGCCATTATGTCGCGGTTATAGAAAAATCCCAATTTATGAATTTTTTTGTTGCAAATCCATTAAAAAGTAATGTATAATCATAGTGTATCATTGCCACATTAGCGGTTGTTTAGATTTTTTAAAAGTGATTTGCAGAGAACGGAATTTAAAATTCTGTTCAGGGACAGCTGTATTTCAACCTTTAAAACAGCAACCGTTTTAATAAAGGCAGTTACGGCAGGGTCGACTGCCTGTCTGCGTTTTTTTGCCGTGTGGTCGGCGGCGTTTATCAGAACCACCGTTTCAGGTGGAAAACAATTTCAAGGAGGAATTTTGAAAAATGAAAAATTTCAAAAAGCTTATTGCTGTTATAATTGCCATAATAGTAGTTATGAGCAGCATGAGTACAGTTCTGCTCGGCACTTTGGTTTCGGCTGATACGGCAGCACTTCCGTCTGCTACAGTTACCGACCTTACAGTTGCCGAACTTTTGGCAACTAATGCCCCCACTCTTACATTTGCAAAGAAATTCGTTGCAGATACAGCTGCTGAGGATACATTGACTGCTTACAGCGCTTGGTATGCAGACTTTGTTCTTACAGTTAATAAAGATGTTACATTCAACGCTAACGGTAATGCCGATGGCTACCTTGCAGGTCAGTATGACGAATGGAGCAAAAATTGGGTATCTGTTCCGTTTGAAGATGTAACACTCAAAGCAAATACTTCTTTAAAGATTATGGAATATGCCGCTGAACTTATGAATAAAGCGGGCTTAAAGTTCACTTATAAAGAAGTATATGAGTTGGTTAAAGAATTCAAGTGCGGTGTTTATTTCACAGAAGAATTCTTGGCAGCAAACCCCGGTTTAGAGGTTACTCTTGAACTCAACATCTACAATCCTGAGGACGAAACTGTTTCTTATACAATTCATGAGAAAGAGACTTTCGTTCCCAGCAAAGCAATAGTATATCCCGATGCTCCTTCGGCTACTGTTACCGATATTGATATCAAAGAACTTGCCCAAGGCAATGCTCCCGAACTTACTTTTGCTAAGAAGTTTGTAGCTGACACTGCTGCTGATAATACAGTAGATGCTTACGGCGCTTGGTATTCTGACTTTGTTCTTACAATAAATAAAACTGTTACTTTCAATGCTAACGGTACTGCTGACGGCTATCTTGCAGGTCAGTATGATGTTTACAGCGAAAATTGGGTAGCTGTTCCTTTTGAGGATGTAACTCTCGAAGCAAATACTCCTTTGAACATTATGGAATATGCTGCTAAAATGATGGGTCAGGATGCACTCAATATTACATACAACGATGTTTTAAACTTCGTTAAAGAATTTAACTGCGGTGTGTTCTTCAGTGAAGAATTTTTAGCAGCTAACCCCGATGTAAAGGTTGACCTCGGACTCAATATATTCAGCCCTGTTGACAAGGAAATTGAATATACTGTTCACGAAAAAGAACCCTTTGTTTTAAGCGATGCAATAGTATACAGCGATGTTAATATTGACGGCGCTGTTGATGCTGCTGATATGACACTCGTTCGCAAAGCACTTATCGGCACTGCTGTTGCTGAGAGTTGGTATAATGTAAATGTTGATAACTCTTTCGATGTTCGCGACCTTGTAAGAGTTAAAAAGGATGCTGCTGAAATTAAAAGCACAGCGGTTGCTGATGCCGATTCACTTGTGAACGCACTTGAAAACGGTGAAAATGTTATTCTTACTGATGATATAACCGTTAGTTCAACAATAACAGTAGCAGCAGATGCCGACACTACTATCAACCTGAACGGTAACAATATCAGTTATGCCGTATCAAATAGCGGTGCAGCTGCTATTATTAACAATAAAGGTACCTTAAATATCGTTGGTGAAGGCACTATCTCTTTTGTTGCTGAAAATCCTGACTTAGGCGAGATTCCTGCTTATGCCACCAACACCATTACCAATACAGGTTCTTTGACCATTGGTGAAGGCGTTACTGTTACAAACGGCAGTAACGGCGGTGCAAGTTATGCGGTTGATAATCATGGTACATTTGTTTTGAATGGCGGTACTTTGATTGGTAACCGTTGCGCTTTGCGTGTTGCAAAATACAATCAGGATAATGTTTCTTTTGTTATGAACAGCGGTCTTATTCAGGCAAGAACTCCCGCTTGGATACAGCTCCCCGGAAGCAACTCTTCTGTTGCTCCTAATATCTCCGTTACTATCAACGGTGGTACAATGCAGAGCACAAATACAGACAGTGAGGAACCTGATGTTATGTACACCTACTCTTATGGCAACAGCCATGCTAACACCTCGATCACCATCAATGGCGGCGAGTTCCTTGGCGGTATTGTTTCTATAGGCTCAGGGTACAAAGGCGATGCTCCTGCTTTGACAATCAATGGCGGTACATTTGAATATAATGTTCTGCAGTGGTTAGAAGACGGAACTTCAAGAGTTCTTTACGAAGCAAACAAATAAGTTTTATAAAATTCAAAACACCACCTTATCCCCAAAAGGGATAAGGTGGTGTTTTTATTCCAATATGTTATTGTTTCCTACATATTTATTTTTTTCAAAAGACTATTCATTAAATTCTGGTCAGGTGTTTCAAAGCTTTCGAAACGGAAATTCAATTTTAACTGTTCATATTTCACCGTACATATTTTTTTAAAGGGTAAAAGTTCGGTTTTATCTACACAAGGGTGTTTTTTTATTATTTCACACAGTTTTTCTATATTTTCTTCATTTCCGTTGAGCTTTGGTATAATCACCTGACGGATAGTTGTGGGAATATTACTTTCATTTAAAGTTTTGAGGAATTTAAGAGGTGTTTCTATGGAACAACCGACATACTCTTTGTAATCAGCATCGTTTGTGTATTTAATATCAAGAAGTACCCTGTCGGTATATTTTAAAAGTTCTTTCACATCACCATTTAAAATACTGCCCGAGGTATCAAGGCAGGTGTTTATTCCCCGTTTTTTACATTCGTAAAAAACCTCTTTTGCAAACTTGGCCTGAAGCAGCGGCTCGCCGCCCGAGAGGGTTATTCCGCCCTCTTTTCCGAAATATTCGCGGTAACGCTCGGCTTTGTCTACAATCTGCAAAGGGGTGTATTCTTCACCTTTTCCGCATTCCCAGGTTTCGGGATTATGGCAACAGCCGCACCTTAAATTACACCCTTGCAAAAACACAACAAATCTGACTCCGGGACCGTCAAGCGTACCGAGAGTCTGTATAGAATTTATATATCCCTTTATAGAAGAATTCATAATTATCATTACCTTTTGTGTGATAAAATTAAAAGAAAATCGTCTATAGCAAGGTACTGCCCGAAAAAAGCAGTTCTATAGACGATTTAATTGAATTTTATAAAGCCTCGTGGAATGTGCGGCTTATTACCTCTCTCTGCTGTTCGCGGGAAAGTTTATTGAAATTAACCGCATAACCCGAAACGCGGATAGTAAGGTTAGGATAAGCCTCAGGGTCGTTATAAGCCTTGATAAGGGTTTCACGGTTAAGCACATTTATATTGATATGATGCGCTTTCTTGACAAAATAACCGTCAAGTATAGTTACAAGGTTGTCTATCCTCTCCCCGTCCGTTCTGCCGAGAGCATCGGGAGTGATAGAAAATGTATTGGAAATACCGTCACGGCAGTCATCATAACTGATTTTAGCCACAGAATTAAGAGATGCCAACGCACCGTTTTCCTCGCGGTTGTGCATAGGATTAGCACCCGGCGCAAATGCGGCACAAGCCTCTCTGCCGTCAGGAGTAGCACCAGTGTTCTTGCCGTACATAACATTGGATGTGATAGTAAGAACAGACAAAGTGTGTATTGCATCGCGGTAGGTGGGAGTTTTGCGAAGTTCACAAATCATCTTGTGGGACATTTCCTTGGCAATAAGGTCAACACGG
>JAFVTZ010000104.1 GCA_017502965.1 Clostridia bacterium | reverse complement strand
ATAATGGGCTCGCGCGAGGTTAATACCTACGGTATCAGTTCAGAGCAACTTGCAGAAAAACTTCAGGATGCAGTTGTTGTGGACGGATTCGAAAATATAGCCGATAAAATTATTGAAACCGCAAAAGAAAACGATATTGTTATAACTATGGGCGGCGGAGATATTTATAAAGCGGCGCATATTGTGCAGGAGAAATTAGGATAAATGACAGAAAAACTCTACGATAAGGATTCTTATATAAAGCAGTTTACCGCTACGGTAATTTCCTGTGAGGAATATTTTGATAACTTTGCAGTTGTGCTCAGTAAAACTGCCTTTTTTCCCGAGGGTGGCGGTCAGGGCAGTGACCGTGGATTTTTAGATAACGCAAAAGTTCTGGATGTTCAGATAAAGGATGACGAAATTATACATATAACCGATAAAGCACTTCCTGTTTCGGCAGAGGTTACGGGTGTTATCGATTTTGAACGCCGTTTTGATT
This sequence comes from Clostridia bacterium, assembly GCA_017502965.1. Taxonomy (GTDB): domain Bacteria; phylum Bacillota; class Clostridia; order Oscillospirales; family Acutalibacteraceae; genus UBA737. The sequence continues at coordinate 10,103 of JAFVTZ010000104.1, read as the reverse complement.
TTATGCAACAACATTCGGGAGAGCATATTGTATCGGGAGTAGCGCACAGGCTTTACGGTTGTGAAAATGTCGGCTTTCATCTGGGTGAAGATATTGTAACTCTGGATTTTGATAAACCGCTTTCAAAAGAGCAGATTTCGCAAATAGAAAAGCAGAGTAATAAAGCAGTATTTGAAAACCGCGCGTTTTACACATATTATCCCGATAAAGAAACCCTCAGAAATCTGGTTTACAGAAGCAAAAAGGAAATTGAGGGCGATATCCGTATTGTTGAAATTGAGGGTGTGGATATGTGCGCCTGCTGTGCTCCTCATGTTAAAAATTCGGGCGAAATAGGACTTATTAAACTGCTCGGAGTTGAAAACTTGCGCGGCGGAGTTCGAATAGAACTCAAATGTGGAGACAGAGCACTTTCGGATTATAACGAAAAGTATGAAAACATAAAAGCAATTTCTGCAAAACTTTGCACAAAGCAAAACGAAACTGCAGATGCCGTTTTAAAACTTTGCGAACAAATATCAAACCTCAAATTTGAAATAACCTCGCTTAAAAAAGAAATGCTTGAAAAAAAGGTCAATGCTTTCAGCCCTGAAAAGTCTGTTACCGCATTGTTTGAAGATGGACTTGAAATTAAAGAACTACAGCACCTTGCAGATGCGCTTTATAAAAAATGCGGCGGCATAAGGGCGGTATTCAGCCAAAGTGAAAAACGGATTTTCCTTTGCAATTTGTGCGTGTGAAGAAGAACTAAGTGATTTTTTTGCAAAATTCAAAACCGCATTTTCGGTTCGCGGCGGCGGCAGAAACGGTATGGTTCAGGGAACTGTTATGGCTGAAAAAGAAGAAATAATGGCATTTTTTATTTAATGCTTTAAATTTTGCTGATGATATGATATAATCACTTTATATATGTAAAAACGGAGAAGATTTATGAATTGGACAGAAATTACCGTAAGTGTTGAGGGTAAAGATACCGATGCTGCGGCGGCTATTGCTAATATGACCGTACCGTACGGGATTTATATTGAAGATTATTCGGATTTGGAGCAAAACGCCTGGGATATTGCCCATATTGACCTTATTGATGAGGAACTTATCGCTAAGGACAGGGAAAAATCTATTATTCATATCTATATTTCCGAGTGTGATAATGCGGCTGAGGCTCTGGAATTTTTGAAAGAGCGTTTCACTGCAGAGGGGATAGCCTTCGAACTTGGAAGTGTCGGTGTGGATGACAGCGACTGGAATGAAAACTGGAAAAAATATTTCCATACTATAGAAATCGGCGACCGTCTCGCGGTTGTTCCGAGTTGGGAAGAATACGAAAACAAAGACGGACGCACAGTGCTGAGCATTGATCCCGGTGCTGCTTTCGGAACAGGAACTCACGCTACAACTTCGCTTTGTCTCGGAGTTCTCGATAAATGTGTTAAAAAAGGAATGAGTGTGCTTGATATCGGTTGCGGAAGCGGAATTTTAGCCATTGCCTCGGTGCTTTTGGGAGCGGATAAGGCACTCGGTGTTGATATTGATGCGCAGTCGGTTAAAACTGCAAAAGAAATGCCGAAATCAATAATATTTCCGATAAAACCGAGTTTATTGTCGGCGACCTTGCGGACAAGGTTACAGGAAAATATAATATAGTCTGCGCAAATATTGTGGCAGATGTTATTATAAAACTTCTGCCTGATGTCGGTCAGTTTATGACTGAGGACGGTATACTTATAATATCGGGTATTATCGATATAAGAAAAGAAGATGTTTTGTCGGCTGTGTGCGCTAACGGTTTTGAAATCGAACTTGAGGCTTACAAAGATAATTGGTGCGCCTTTGTATTAAAAACTAAAGGAGAAATATATGCTTGAATTTGAGCAACTTAAATTAAGGCTTATTGCGAATGAGGATGAACTTCGCGACCTTAAAGATGCTTTGGGGTACGAAAGGCTTGTCCGTGAAATTGAGGAACTTGAGGCAAAAGCTTCTGCTCCGGGCTTCTGGGATGACCTTGAAAATTCGCAAAAAGTTCTTCAGAAAACAGGAAAACTTAAAAATACGGTTGAAACTTATGACCGCCTTTGCACAAATTATGACGATACTTTGGTGCTTATAGAAATGGGTGACGAAGAGGGCGACCTTTCTTTGGTTGAGGAAATAACCTCGGCTATAGACGGTATTGAAGCAAGCCTTGCATCTTTGCGTCTTCAGACCCTGCTCACAGGGGAATACGATAAAAATAACGCTATTCTCACTTTCCACGCGGGTGCAGGCGGAACAGAGGCTATGGACTGGGTTTCAATGCTTGTGAGAATGTATACCAGATGGACCGAACGCCACGGCTTTAAAGTTCAGTTACTCGATTTTCTTGATGGTGACGAGGCGGGTCTTAAAAGCGCATCCTTGCTTATAGAGGGCGAGAATGCCTACGGATATTTAAAAAGCGAATCGGGAATACACCGCCTTGTGCGTGTTTCTCCCTTTGATGCTTCGGGCAGAAGACATACATCTTTTGCATCCCTTGAAGTTATGCCCGAAATCAGCGATGATGCTGATATAGAAATCCGTGAGGAAGATGTTAAGATGGATGTTTTCCGTTCTTCCGGAACGGGCGGTCAGCATATCAATAAAACCTCTTCGGCAGTCCGTCTTACCCATATTCCTACAGGAATAGTTGTTGCCTGCCAGAATGAGCGAAGCCAGTTCCAGAACCGCGAACAGGCAATGCGTATGCTTAAATCCAAGTTGCTCGAAATCAAAGAGCGCGAGCATCTTGAAAAAATTGAGGATATAAAGGGTGTTCAGAAAGATATCGCGTGGGGCTCGCAGATTCGTTCTTATGTATTTATGCCTTACACCCTTGCAAAAGACCACAGAACCGGTTTTGAATCGGGAAATATAAATGCTGTTATGGACGGTGACCTTGACGGATTTATAAATGCCTATTTAAAGGCGGCATCCAAAGGTGAACTTTCAGGCGGCGGAGAGGTAGAAGATTTATGAGAAAAATTTTAAGTATTGTTTTGGTTTTGGCCTTGTCAGCAGTATTTATGGCAGGTTGCAACAGCCAGAAAAACAGAATTCTTTTTAATGATGTTAAACTTTCCAAAAATGTAGAACTCGGAGATTATAAGGGCATAACAGTTGATAAGTCTTCGGACGAATACAAGTCTTACTATGAAGATACTATTACCGCTGATGTTCAGAATAATAAACTTTATGTTAAGAAAACCGAGGGTGCCGTAGCAAAAGGCGATACTGCAAATATTGACTATGTAGGTAAAAAAGACGGTGTTGCTTTTGAGGGCGGCACTGCAAAGGGTTATGATTTGGAAATAGGTTCGGGTTCTTTTATCCCCGGTTTTGAAGACGGACTTATCGGTGTGGAAATAGGCAAAACGGTTGACCTTAATCTTAAATTTCCTGATGATTACGGAAACGAAGAATTAAATGGTGCGGCTGTTGTATTTACAGTTACTGTAAATTATGTTACCACCACAACTCCGAGAGAGCCTTCCGATTATTATAAAGACCTCGGTTATGAGAGCCTTAAGGAGTATGAGGATAAGGTTACCAAAACTGCGATTGAAAATTATTTGCTTGATGTAGTTTGTGATAACAGCAAGGTTAAGAATTATCCCAAAAACGATGAAAAAATTCTTTATGAAGCACAAAAGAAGATTATTTCCGCTCAACTTCAGTCAAGTTACGGAATTGATTATGAAACATATCTCAGTTCAATGGGTACAACCGAAGAAGAAATTATCGAACAGCAGATTCATCCCGTTATGGAAACGTATATGATTTTATATGCGATACTTGATAAGGAAAATATAAAGTTTGAGCAAAAAGAGGTTACTCAGAAACTTAATCAGACTGTAAAAGAGATAAATAATCCGCAGATAACTGCTGAGTATCTTAATGAGTTTTACGGTGAATATTATTTCGAAAGTCTTGTTGTAAATGATAAAGTTTTAGATTTTATCTATAAAAATGCAAAAATTAAATGATAACAGGCGGCATTATGCCGCCTTAATCTTTTAAAAGGCAGGTGGTTTTATGCAACTTAAAATTCAGAACGGCGTTGTGGAACTTTCGGGTGAAGCAATACTTAAAAACATAAATTTTGAAATAAACGATAACAGCCGTATTGCGGTTGTGGGTCGTAACGGGTGCGGAAAAACTACCCTGTTGAAATTGATTGCAGGGGAGTATTCCATAACAAAACTTGACAGCGATGCTGACAGTTTTTTTGCCGTTTCGGGTACTCCCAAGATAGGTGTTCTCTCGCAGATAACCTTTAAAGACGATACCGTTTCCATGGTAGAGGAAATCCGCAGTGCCTACAGCGATATACTTGAAATCAAAGAAAAACTCGATTTGGCGCAACTTAAAATGGAAACCGACCAATCACAGGAAAATATTGCCCGCTATACAAATCTGCTTGATACTTTTACCAATCTCGGCGGTTTTTATTTTGAAAAGGAATATGAGGGCGCAATAAAGCATTTCGGGTTTGATGATGAGCAGAAAAAAAGACCGCTTTATGAATTTTCAGGCGGTCAGCGGACAAAAATTGCCTTTTTGAAACTGCTTCTTTCAAAACCTGATATTCTGCTTCTGGACGAGCCCACAAACCACCTTGATATAGAGGCAACTTTGTGGCTCGAAGATTATTTAAAAGAATATAAAAAAGCGTTTGTTGTTGTATCACATGATAGAATGTTTTTAGACAATGTTGCAACAACGGTTTATGAGATAGAACGTGGAAAAACCCGCAGATATATAGGTAATTATACTCAGTTTGTTGAGGCTAAAAAAGTGCTGAGCGAACAGCAGGCAAAGGATTACGAGGCTCAGCAAAAGGAAATCGCAAGGCTTGAGGAACTTGCCGAAAGGTTCAGATATAAGGCTACAAAGGCGGCTATGGTGCAGTCGAAACTGAAACAAATAGACCGTATGGAACTGATAGATGCCCCTGAAAGTGCCGATAACAGGAAATTCCGCTTTAATTTCGACCCTGCCGACACAGGTGTTAAGGACATGCTTTCGGTAAAATCGCTTGAAATAGGTTATGATAAGGTTTTGTCAACAGTAAGCCTTGAAATCAAAAAGGGTGACAGAATAGGAATTATTGGCTCAAACGGGCTCGGGAAATCCACCTTTATCCGCACTCTGATGGGAAAAGTAGGACCGCTTTCGGGTGAGTTTAAGTTTGCTCCGAGGGCAACTGTGGGATATTTTGACCAGCAGATGGCACAATATGTGAGTGATAACACAGTTCTTGACGATTTTATGAGTGTTTACCCTCATTTTACAGATTATGAAGCCCGAAGTGTTTTAGGAGCGTTTTTATTCAGCGGAGAAGATGTTTTCAAAACTGTCAGTATGCTGTCCGGCGGAGAAAGAGTGAGGCTTGCTCTTTGTAAAATTCTTTGCAGTAAACCGAATTTTCTTATCCTTGATGAGCCTACAAACCATCTTGATATTATCGGCAAAGAGACTCTTGAAGAAATGCTGAATTCTTATTCGGGAACGGTGCTTTTTGTATCTCACGACCGTTATTTTATAAAGCAGATAGCAAAAAGTGTGCTGTCATTTGAAAAGGATGGTGTGAATCTTTATCCTTACGGGTATGAACAGTACCTTGAAATGAAGAAAAATAATACTGTAACGGAGCAAAAAGCCGAAAAAACCGAAAAGGTTAAAAAGACATATACCACCCCTGCAAAAGAAAAAGCAAAACGGCAAAGGGCAATAGCTAAGACGGAAGAAAAAATTGCACTTTTAGAAGAAAAACTTGCAGGAATTATGACCGAACTTACCCTTGAAGATAATCTTGCAGACTATATAAAACTGTCAGAACTTCAAAAAGAACAGGAAGAAATTGAATATGAATTGCAGGTCACAATGGATGAATGGGAACGTCTTTGTGAAGAAGAGAGCACCTGCAAACCCTGATAAACACAAGGGATTCTACCGGCGGTAGAGTCGAGTTTTTCGACTCTACTGCTGTGTTTTTATAGGTGGAATTTTAAATGTAAGGTTTAGGGTGAGTTTTTTTATTCAATACTTTATAATGATTATAATGTTTTTGACATATTACAAAGGAGTATTTTTATGAGTTATAAAATAGTTACAGATTCCTGTGCAAATCTTACTGATGAACAAATTGAAAATTACGGCGTGGAAATTATTTCTCTTAAATACCGTATTGAAGATAAAGAATATGACAGTTATGTGAAGGGTATGAAAACCGACTATGCCGAAACATACCGTCTTCTCAGAGAACAGGCAATGATAACTACTTCTCTGGCTTCGCGTGAGGACTGCGATAAGGTTATCCCAGCAATTCTCGAAAACGGAGAAGATGTACTTATTCTGGCTTTTTCTTCGGGACTTTCGGGTACTTATCAGAATATTGTGCTTGCGGCTGAGGATTACAAGGAAATGTATCCCGACCGCAAAATAATAGTTGTTGATACCCTTTGTGCCGCTTTAGGTGAGGGAATGGCTGTGCATTATGCCGCAAAACTCAAAGCGGAGGGCAAGTCTATTGAAGAGGTGGCAAGTTGGGTTGAGCAAAACAAACTTAAAATATGCCATGTGTTTACTATAGGAGATTTGTTCTTCTTGAAACGCGGCGGCCGTCTTTCGGGTACAAGCGCTGTTTTCGGCACTTTGCTCGGAATAAAGCCTATGCTCCATGTTGCAAATGACGGTAAACTTTACGTAACAGGAAAAGTAAGAGGAAGAGCAGCCGCACTTGAAGCATTGGTTTCTTCTCTTGATGAAAGAGGCGAGGATATCGCAAATCAGGATATATTCATTGTTCACGGTGACTGTGAGGATGAAGCGCAGAAGGTGGGAGACGAAATCAAAAAACGCTACGGTGTTAAAAATATAGTTTATAACCTTATCGACCCCGTAATCGCCGCTCACGCAGGACCCGGAACACTCGCAGTATTCTTTATAGGAAAAGAAAGATAATTTTAGTTTAAGCCGCCTTTTAAAGGCGGCTTTTGTTGTTTAAAGGCACTCTGCTAAACAATAATAAGTTCAATAACAAACACCACTGCGCAGGAGCATACTGCAACCCCGAAAAGGCTTACTCCGAAATAAGAGAGCAGTATTCCTGCTATGAGGGCTGCAAGTCCCGACCATACGCTGTCTGTAGCCTCTAAAATTGCAGGGAAAGTCATAACTGCAAGGGTTACATAAGGCACATAAAAAAGAAAAGATTTGAATGTTTTGTTGGTTATCTTTTTGCGGATAAGGGTGAGCGGCAAAAGTCTTATAAGATAAATTACCGCCGCCATAACAAAAATATATATGTATACTTTATAGTTCATCGGTACTCTGCTCCTCATCTTTCACAGGGAATAAAACTGCCGCCGCAAGTGAAATTAAAACGGTCAGAATTATTATTCTCATTCCGGAAGAAATTCCGCTTATAAGGGGTAGTTTTGAAAAAGCAAAACTCAGCGCCATTGAGATTATAACAAGACCTGCAATAACCTTGTTTTTCCGTGCAGGGGGGATAATTATTGCAAGAAACATACCGTAAAGCCCGACGCTCAAAGCACTTACAAGACTTTGAGGCAAAATATTACCCATCAAAACACCAAGTCCTGTGCCCGCCGCCCAACAGGGTATCGAAACTGTCATAGCGCCGTAATTATAAAACGGGTTGAGTGTACCCTTGACACCTATTGAAATGCCGAAAATCTCGTCAGTCACATCAAATGCAATAAGCGAGCGGTGAAGCGTGGAGGTTTTAGGGGCAAGTTTCTGACTGAGAGCTGCCGCCATAAGCAGATATCTTGCATTAACGATAAACTGGGTTATAGCCATCTCAAGAAAAGAGGCGTTTTCCGAAATCAGGGTAAAACCTGCATATCCGCCTGCTGATGCATTTGTAAGAGCGGCGGCAAGTATTGCCTGAAAAGCCGAAAGTCCTGCATTTTTTGCAACAATACCCAATGTGAAAGAAACTGCAAAATAACCCAGTGCTATTGGAATACCGTCACGCAGTCCTTTTTTATACCATTTTGAATTCTGATTCATTAAATCACCTTTTTTAAGGGCTGCTCCGCTTTCGCGAAACAGCCCTGTTCACTATGAAACTCTTGTGTATGTTGTGCGGTTTTCACCGTCTATAGTAATGAGTGTATTGTCATTTGTAAATTCGTATTCACATTCAACAAAAGCACCGCTTTCGGTATCTTTAATCAACAGCGTATCTGATGCAAATTTATATTCAGTAATAGCATTCCAACCTTGGTCGAAAATGGTTAAAACTTCTTCTATGTATTCTGATACGGACATACCGCTATTTTCAATAAATGCTTGGTCGTATTCATCGGGAGACATACCGCTTGCGGCAATATCATTATTGATTTCTTGCTGTATAGCGGGTCTGAGAAGATTCTTGAAAGCAACAGAATCCAAAGATGTTATGTACGAACCACTGGTTGTAAATTCCATAGTTACCGCTACTTTGCTATTGGTACCTAAATCGTATCCGATTTCTGCAAATGCCGGAGCAAAATCGTAAAGACCTTTCCATTTACCGATAATAAGTTCTTTAGGGGTCTTTTTAGCAGGAGTCTGAGGTGTTGAAGGTGTGGTTGAGGGCTTCGGTGTCGAAGAAGGGGTGGAAGGTGCGGGTTTTGATGACGAAGGAGTGGAAGAAACAGGCTTTTCTGAAGATGTTGTAGGTTCGGAAGAAGATGTTTCAGGCTCAGAAGCGGTTACGGTTTCATCGCTTGATGTATCCGTTTCGGAAGAAGTATCAGGCTTTGATATATCTGAGGTTACAGTGCTTACATCAGGATCTGAAACGGAATCTTTATCAGATTTTTTGCAAGCGGTAAAGCAGGTACAAATAAGTATTGCCGCCACTAAAAGCGCAAGTATTTTAAAATTCTTTTTCATAAATTTCTCTCCTCTTTTTTAATAAAATATCAGTTTTTAAGACTTTGCAGGGGAGCGGGGATTCTGCCTGCACGGTCAATAAACTTTTTGGGGGATTTTGTGAGGTTTACTTTCATTATAGGTCCTGAACCTAAGAGTCCGCCGAATTCAAGCATTTCACCCGCTTTTTTGCCGATTGCGGGAATAACTCTTACTGCTGTGGTTTTAGAGTTTACCATACCTATTGCCGCTTCGTCCGCAATAATTCCTGAAATAACTTCTGCGGGAGTTTCGCCGGGAATTGCTATCATATCAAGTCCTACAGAGCAAACGGCGGTCATAGCCTCTAACTTTGAAAGTTCAAGGTCTCCCGATTTTGCGGCGGCTATCATTCCAGCATCTTCGGAAACAGGGATAAATGCACCCGAAAGTCCGCCTACGTATGATGACGCCATAACTCCACCTTTTTTGACCGCATCGTTAAGCATAGCAAGAGCGGCGGTTGTGCCGTGAGTGCCGCAGGTCTGGAGTCCCATTTCTTCTAAAATATGAGCAACCGAGTCGCCTACAGCAGGTGTGGGTGCTAAAGAAAGGTCCACAATGCCGAAAGGAACATCCAAACGGCGGGAAGCCTCTGTGCCGACAAGTTGACCCATTCGGGTTATTTTGAAAGCGGTGCGCTTTATGATTTCTGCAAGTTGACCTAAATCTCCGTCAGGGCATTTTTTGAGTGCAGCCTGAACAACACCGGGACCCGAAACACCAACATGAACTACACAGTCGGGCTCTCCTACACCGTGGAAGGCACCTGCCATAAAGGGATTATCCTCAACTGCATTGCAGAAAACCACCAGTTTTGCGCAACCGATACAGTCGCGGTCAGCAGTGATTTCTGCGGTTTCTCTGACTATCTGCCCCATAAGTTTTACCGCATCCATATTGATGCCTGCCTTTGTAGAGCCGATATTTACCGACGAGCAGATATTATTTGTAACTGAAAGGGCTTCGGGAATAGAGCGGATTAATGCTTCGTCACCTGCAGAAAAACCTTTATGTACCAAAGCGGAATATCCGCCGATAAAGTTCACCCCTGTGGCATCTGCCGCTTTTTGCAAAGCCTTTGCATATAAAACAGGGTCACCGCCAGAAGCTGCTGCTACCATAGCAATTGGTGTTACCGAAATTCTTTTGTT
>JAFVTZ010000103.1 GCA_017502965.1 Clostridia bacterium | reverse complement strand
CTGCTATGGTGAGAACTGTTCCTACAACTACTCTCGGCGAGGTGGTAAGAACAAAAGCACCGGGTGTTTTGCTCGAAATCGGTTATCACGATAATGCGCTTGATGCCGAGTGGATAAGAAATAATATAGAGCCGATAGCGGTGAGTATTGTGAGGGCTCTGACTGAGTTTTTCGGTATACCTTTCAACCAGCCTCAACCGATTTTTGTTACCAATGTTGCAACGAGAGGCTCGGGACTTAATGTGAGGTATCTTCCATCCCTTTCGGGAACTATAATAGGCAGAATTCCAAATGGCGCTGAGGTAACGGTTTTTGCTCAGGTGCCCGACTGGTCGCTCGTAGAGTATAACGGGACGATAGGTTATGTGAGTTCAAGATACCTGCAGTAAACTGATATTGTCGGCAATAGATGCGAATATCTGAGCACAGGAGAGTTTCTGATGTGAAGAATTCTCTGAAAATACTATAACGGTATATTCTGGGTTTTCTGCAGGGAAAAATCCGCAAAACCAACTCTGGCAGATTTCAGTTTTGTTTTCATATCTTCCTGTCTGAGCGGTTGCGGTTTTGCCTGCGGCAGAAACGGTTTTTGGTTTTGCGTTACTGCCCGTACCCTCGGTAAGAACAGTTGCAAGATATTCTCTGAGTTTCTGTGCGGTTTTTTCGCTCATAACCCGTGTACGGTTTCCTTTGTCGTATTCTTTAAAACTTCCGTTTTCGAGCGTTCCTTTCACAACTGAGGGAATATAGTAAGCACCGTCGGATGCTATAGAACAGTAAAGTGTCAGCATTGAAATGGGGGAGAGCAGAAGCTCCCCCTGACCTATGCTGAAATTTGCAAGATAGGCTATATTTGAAAGGCTTTCCTTTTGCGGTAGATTTCCTTTTGCTGTAGAGATACCGTCACAAATTTGAATAGATGAGCCGAATTTCAGCGTTTTGGCGGTATTATACACCGCATCTGCTCCTATATGAAAAGAAAACTTATAAAAGAATGTGTTGCAGGACTGTGCAAGTCCTGAACAAAGATTCATATATCCGTGACCTGAAGATTTATGGCATTTGAAAAAGCGGTCTATTATTTCACAACTGCCTGTGCATCTGTAAATGAAACTGCCTTTTTTATTCTCCATTCCTGCAATGGCAACACAAGGTTTAAAAACCGAGCCTACATTGTAAGCATTTATGGCGCGGTTTAAAAGGGGAGAGTTCTTTTGGTTTAAAAAGTCGGCAACATTCAGGGGGCTGAAATTCGGTCGGCTGGCTGTTGCTAAAATTTCGCAACTTTTGGCATCTGCTATTACTACTGCCCCCGATTCAATATTATCTGCCGCTTCTTCTGCTAAAGACTGTATGTTGACATCGAGTGTTGTAACCACTCCGCCCGCCCTTATACTGCTGTCATTAAAAACTGTGGGCTCAAGTCCTTTAAGCATATCTCCTGCGGCAGAGGTTTCGTAAGATACATACGCTTGCTTTTCGCTGTAAAGCAGGCTGTTGTATGCTGCCTCAATACCCGAAACGCCTTTTGAATCGGTATCGGTATAACCGATTAAATGCGCTGCAAGAGAAGAATCTGAGTTTGAATAGATGTCTGTAAAAACTATGCCGTCACATTCTATTTTTTTGTCCGTTTCGCAAAGTACGGGCTTTCCGCTTTTAAGGCGATTCAGTACATCCTGCAATTTTTCACCCTCAAGAATACTGCTGATTCCCGTTACTGCCCGCGGTGTAGGGCTGACGGCGGCTATAGTTCTTTTAACATTGTTGGTAAGCGGCACTAAATTGCGGTCAAAAACAGTGCCCCTGAGGTCTGAAATTTTCAGTTTATAACTGTTTTGTGAAACACGAACACTTTCGTAATCCGATGAGGCTATTACTGCAACTCTCAGAATACAACTCAGAAACATAAGCATTATAATAAAAAAAGAAATCAGTGAACGCCTTGAAAAAACTTTCCAGAACAATGCGTTTTCAAACAAAAAAATCCTCTCCTGTCAACAGATATACAATGGTATTGTTGACAGAAGAGGTGATTTTTATTTATGCTTTCATTCTGAGAAGTGAACCCGGTTTTACAGGTCTTTCAAAAGGTATTTTCACTGTCATCATCGGGTGGGGAGCAGAGTCGATAGGATTGCCTTTACCGTCAAAAAGTTTGTTTGCTGTTACAATAAACGGTTTTGCTTTTGGCTCAAGGCAGTCAAACTCCTGCCCTATTAAAAATTTATTTTTGAGGGTTGCTGTTATACAGCCGTCCTCATAACCGTCAACTATAGCGGCAACGGCATAGTCCCGCACATAGCCTGCGTTTTCATAGGTTTGTGAATTTTGCGGATTTCCGAGATAAAAACCTGTTGAATAGGTGCGGTGGCTTATTTTATTCAGTTCTTCGAGCACCCATTCGGGGCATTTCCAACCGCCAAGCGGTGCTGTTTTCATACTGTCAAGCGCGCCGCGATAAGCATTGGTAACAACAGCGGTATAATAATGCGATTTTGCTCTTCCTTCGAGTTTTATACTGTCCACCCCTGCGGCGGTCATCTTATCAAGATGTTCTGCCATACACATATCGTTGGCATTAAGGATATATGTTCCTTTGTCAGTTTCGGTTATATCGAAATACTGACCCGGACGTTTTTCTTCCATTAAAGAATAACTCCATCGGCAGGATTGGGCGCAGTCTCCACGGTTAGCGTCTCTGCCTGTCATATAACTTGAAAGCAGGCATCTTGCCGAGAACGATACACACATGGCTCCGTGCGCAAAAGCCTCAATTTCTAAATCAAGCGGTGTTTTTGCCCTGATTTCGGCAATTTCATCGAGGGAGAGTTCCCTTGCGAGTACAACACGCTTTGCACCGAAATCGTAAAAAGCACGGGCGGTTTCATAGTTGCATATTCCCGACTGCACCGAAATATGCAAATCACAGTCAGGCGCATATTTCTTTACAAGCCCCATTGTTCCTATATCGGATGCTATAATTGCATCTGCATGGAGTGCATTAAGGGTTTCTAAAAATGCGGGAAGTCGTGCCATTTCGGCGTTATGAGGAATTGTATTGCAGGTGATGTGCACCTTAACACCGTGTGAATGGGCATATTCAATTCCCAGTTTTAAATCTTTTTCGCCGAAATTTGATGCGGCGGTTCTCATTCCAAACTCTTCGCCTGCAAGATAAACGGCATCTGCGCCGTAATCCACAGCGGCTTTAAGTCGGGTTAAATCTCCCGAAGGAGCAAGCAGTTCGGGAATTTTAATGTCATCAGTCAAAATACTCATATATCCAGTTGTTTCCTTGCTTTAGTTTGCTTATAGTTGCGTTTTGTTCTTTTAGGGTTTTGTGATAATAAAATTTACCGTTACTGTCAGTAACAAAGTAGTAATAAGGG
>JAFVTZ010000102.1 GCA_017502965.1 Clostridia bacterium | reverse complement strand
TGACATATTTGCCGCAGAATTCACTGTTTTCATAAGGGTCAAAGCCCAAAATCTCCATACCGAAACCTTTGCATATATCTGCAAAACAGCGTCCGATTTTACCTGTACCTACAATTCCTACGGTTTTGCCTTTAAGGTCAAATCCTGTAAGCCCCTCAAGAGAAAAGTTATGGTCGCGTGTTCTGATATATGCACGGTGCAGTTTGCGGTTTAAAAGCAGAATCATACCCATAGCGTGTTCGGCTATTGCATAGGGTGAATATGCAGGCACATGAGCGATTTTGATTTTACCTTTACAGGCTTTTAAATCAACATTGTTATATCCTGCGCATCGCATAGCGATAATACCTACACCGTAACTGTGCAGTTTCTCAATAACTTCCTTGTTTATATCGTCATTTACAAATGCACATACTGCATCGCAGTTTTCTGCCATACTGACAGTATCAATATTTAGTTTGTTTTCAAAAAGGCGCAGTTTGATATTTTCATCTGCAAATTTTTTGAAACTTTCTCTGTCATAAGACTTTGTATCGAAAAAAGCAACTGTTTTCATAAGGTTTCCCCCAAGATAAATAAATTATATTTATTATTTTCAAAAAATATTGTAATATACGCCATTGAGAATTTCAAGAATTTGTTATATAATATTTAAAAATAATAACTTCCAAGAGAAAGGATGTTAAAAAATGGTAAAAAAATATCTTAACCGCCTTTTTATCGACGGTCTTACAGGAATGGCGTACGGACTCTTTTCGACCCTTATAATCGGTACGATTATCTGTCAGGTTGCAAAACTTGTAGGTGCAAATATTGCAGGAGATTATCTTAATGCAATGGGCAGTGTTGCTAAAACCCTGACAGGTGCAGGTATCGGTGTAGGAGTTGCCTGTAAACTTAAATCCTCGCCTCTCACAACTGTTTGCGCGGCTGTTTGCGGTATGATAGGAGCATTTCCTAAAGTTGGCGTCGAAGCGTTCAGTATTGGTGCTCCGGGAGAGCCGCTTGGCGCTTTTATTGCGGCTTATGTGGCAATAGAAATCGGCGGTCTTGTATCAGGTAAAACCAAAATAGATATAATTTTAACACCTCTTTCCTGTATAATCTCAGGTGCGGCGGCAGGTTATTTTGTAGGGCCTTACATTTCTGCTGCAATGCTGTGGCTTGGAAATCTTGTTAACATCAATGTTGAAAATCATCCAATACTCGGCGGAATTGCGGTTTCTGTACTTATGGGTATGATTCTGACACTTCCTATTTCTTCTGCGGCTATCGGTGTTTCTATGGGTATAACAGGCTTGGCTGCAGGTGCGGCAACCATTGGCTGCTGCTGTAATATGGTAGGCTTTGCTGTTATCAGTTACCGCGAAAATAAATTCGGCGGTCTTATAGCGCAGGGAATAGGTACTTCAATGCTTCAGGTTCCTAATATCGTCAGAAAACCGCTTATATGGCTTCCTGCAATTATTTCGAGTGCAATTTTAGGTCCTGTTTCGTCTGCTCTGCTAAAAATGGTTAGCAACCCCGTAGGCTCGGGTATGGGCTCTGCAGGTTTAGTCGGTCAGTTTATGGCTTATGACAGTATGGTAGCATCAGGTTTTACTCCTGTTGTGGCTTTACTCGAAATTATGGTAATGCATTTTGTTCTGCCTGCGGTTGTAACCCTTGCTATTGCAGAGGCAATGCGCAAGATGAATATAATAAAATTCGGAGATATGAAATTAGAGGGTGCAAATGCGTAAAAAAGAGCGTGTTTTAAAGGCGGTTGAACGACTCCAGAAACTTTATCCCGATGCTATCTGTTCACTCGAGTATTCAGATGCTTTTCAGTTGCTTGTTGCAACCCGTCTTTCTGCTCAGTGCACAGATAAAAGGGTGAATATGGTAACTCCCGACTTGTTCAGAGAGTTTCCCACAGCCGAAAAAATGGCAAACGCAGATGTGAGTCGGGTAGAGGAACTTATCAAAACCTGCGGTCTTTATAAAACTAAGGCAAAAGACCTTGTGAATTTAAGCCGTAGTTTAATGGAAAATTTCGGCGGAAAAGTTCCCGATACTATTGAGGAACTGATAACCCTTTCGGGTGTAGGCAGAAAAACTGCGAACCTTCTTTGCGGAGATATTTATAAAAAACCTGCCGTGGTTACAGATACGCATTTTATAAGAATCTGCAACCGTTTAGGATTTGTTGATACTACCAATCCCTTAAAGGTTGAAACTGAAATGCGTAAACTCTTGCCGCCCGATAAATCGAACGATTTTTGTCACAGAACAGTACTTTTCGGCAGAGATGTCTGCACAGCGAGAAAAGCCCTTTGTGATAACTGCATACTAAATGATGTTTGCCCCAAAAAAGGAGTAAAATAAATGGCTCAGAAATCAGTTGCCGCAATCCACGATATTTCGGGTTTCGGCAGATGTTCTTTAACGGTTGCTTTGCCGCTTTTGTCAGCGGCGGGTATTCAGACCTCGGTAATTCCGACAGCGGTGCTTTCCACCTGCACAGGCGAGTTTAAGGGTAATACTTTTCACGATTTAACAAGAGATATTGAACCTATTGCCGAGCATTGGAAACGCGAAGGCCTGCAGTTTGACGCGATATATACAGGATATATGTGCAACGCAAGTCAGGTGTATTCGGTAATGTCTGCGCTTGGATATATAAAATCAAATAACACATTTTTGCTGGTTGACCCTGTAATGGGGGATAACGGAAAACTTTACAGCGGTTTTTCGGTTAGTTTTACGGGTTATATGTTAAGACTTTGCCAGAAAGCGGATATTATAACCCCTAATATAACCGAGGCGGCTTTGCTTGCAGGAATGCCGTATATGGACGGTGCTTGCAGTGAAGAATATGTTCAAAAACTGGCAACTACTTTATATGAGCGGACAAGGGCTAAAATTGTGCTGACAGGAGTTTCTTTTGAGAAAAAGAAAATAGGTGTTGCTATATTTGACGGGAATGAAATTACTTATTTCTTCACCGAAAAACAACCTGCTTCTTTTCACAGCACGGGTGATGTATTTGCAAGCGTTCTGACAGCGGCATTACTCAGCGGCAGAAGCCTAAAAGCTGCGGCTCAGGTTGCAGTTAATTTTACGGCAGGCTGTATAAGACAGACTATCGAGGACAAAGCAAATCCGAAATTCGGTGTAAATTTCGAGCAACAGATACCAAATTTAATTAAATATCTGCAATAAGAAAAACTGCTGTGATTTTACAGCAGTTTTTTATAGTTGTCTCCAAAAAGTTTATCTGCAAACCAGACTTTTTTAACTGTAAATCTTTTTCCGTTCAGGTAATTCAGAATTCCCGCGTCGGATGTGAATTTGAATTCAAGGCTGTAGGAATAAAGCGCCTGCTTATCAAAACCGAGTTTTTTATCGTTTGATTTACTGTATTTTCCTTCTCCCAAAAGGGGATGTCCGATTGCTGAGAGATGGGCTCTTATCTGGTGAGTTCTTCCTGTCAGCAGTTCAATTTCAAGTAGAGATAAGTCATTTTTACTTTCGAGTACACGATATCGGGTTTTAATTGATTTTGAATTTTCTGAGCGGTTTTTGGATAAAAATACACGGTTTTGCGCCTCATCCTTTTCGAGGTAACCTTCGAGTAAAGCCTCTTTTTTAGCAGGTGTGCCGTGGACTACTGTCAGATATCTTTTGTCAAGTTCGCGGTCTTTAATTTTATCGCAGAGAATTCGAAGCGACTCAGCATTTTTTGCGGCTATAACTATGCCGCCGGTGTTTCGGTCAATGCGGTTTGCAAGGGCGGGTCTGAAACTGTTTTCATTTTCAGGGTCGAATTCGCCCTTTTTATAAAGATAGTGCTGAATAGAGCCGATAAGGGTATTGGTGTATTCATTTTTATCGGGATGAACGAGCAATCCCTGTCTTTTATCAACAAGCAAAATATTTTCATCTTCGTAAACAATATCGAGTTTTGCAGGAGAAGAAAGAAAATCGTATGTAGGTTTTACCGGTGTGAAAAATTCGTCATTTATGTATGCCGAAACCACATCTCCTACACTGAGCCTTGTGCTGATTTCTGCCTTTTTCCCGTTTACTTTGATACGCTTTGTGCGTATGTATTTAAGCATAAGGGACGTGGGGAGAGTAGGGCAGTTTTTTGTTA
>JAFVTZ010000101.1 GCA_017502965.1 Clostridia bacterium | reverse complement strand
GTCTTGACCGTGCTACAGCACAGTACAGAGCAACAAATCTTATTAAGCATCTTGCAAAAACCAGACACCACAGTTGAGTTTTCAGTATATAAAAATAGTGAAATTAAAAACAAAAATATTAAAAGTTTAATTAACCTGAATATGGTAAAATAAAAACACAGTAAAAGCATATTTTTTGCCTTTACTGTGTCAGGTAATTTTTATTTTTCTCGGTAACTTGATGGATTTTTTGAGGTTATTTTTTTAAATATTCTGCAGAAATATGAGGTGTCGCTGAAACCTACGGCTTCGGCACATTCGCTGACGGTCATAGAGGTGTTTGTCAGCATTTCAATTGCGCGTTCAATGCGGATTTTCAGTTGGAAATGATAGGGAGAATCACCTGTATATGATTTGAAAATGTGAATCAATCTGCTTCTGCTCACATAACACATTTTCGCGTAAAGTTCAAGGTCTATGGGTTTATTGTAATTAAGGTGCATATAACTTATAACCTTGTCGAGGTCTTCATTTATGGGACTGTCGGTATACATACCTCGGTCTATGGCATTTTTCATTATCAGACCTAACAGAATTATCATATAACCGTTGCAAACAGTTTCGTGATATGCGCCTTTTTCGTTGTATGCAGCAACAAGCTTTTTAAGAATACGCTCGAATTCTTTTGGGTTTCTGAGTTCAATATGAACGGTTTTATCACTTTTTAAAGGCTCGAGCATTTTGCAGGCATCACCGTAAAAATGAGACCACATAAGTTCGGTTTTGTCTTCTTCAAGAAAGTAATAATGCTGTCTTACATTGGGAAAATAAAGTATTATACTTCCTTTTTCAAAGGTTTTCACCTTGCCGTCATCCTCAAAATAGCCTTTGCCGGCAGCAATATACTGCACCCCGAAATCGGGTCTTCCGTTTTCTCTGAGAGTGGTGTGAAGGCGGTCGCCGAGCATTCGGTCGTTACAGTTGACAACGGTCATATAATTGTCCGACTGTTGCTCTGCATTATATTCAATATGCCTTTTCATAGAATTCCCCCATACTTGAATTTGGTTATTTTATACCATTTTCACAAACGTTTTTTAATTTTGATTGAATTTTAAAACCGCAATTTTGTGCGCTGAAAACGGGTTGTTTTTTAATATTATAACCTATTTTTACCAAATAATCAATAGCAATATTGTCCTATATGTTAACAATATAGTACCTTTATTTTTTTAGTAAAAAACAGTATAATATCAGTAAGATGATTTAATTATCTTATTTTAGGAGTAGATAACAGTGGCAGAAACAAGAATTAAAATTGTCAGTTTAAGTTCATTGCATAGGGTTTTTCCTGATTATTGCCCCGAAAGCAATGAAATCAAAACTTTTTCGGCTTTGCGAAATGAACCTTTTTCATTTCAGTTTGCTTATAAATTAGAAAGTGAAAATTATCAGAAAAGACCTTTTTATTTGAGAATCGAAAGCGACCTTCCGATGAACGCTTACAGTGTAGGTTATGTTCCTGTAACACATTCGGAGAAAATTCAGGATGATTTAAAAAGAGGTCCGGGGCTTTATCCTGATATGCTTATCCCGAAACTTATCAATGCGCCTATTGATGTTGAAAAGGATTATTGGTCAAGTTTCTGGTTTGAACGCGGTGAAAAGAATAACCTTATGGCTTATGATGATTGCTGGCAATCTCTTTGGCTTAATATAAACGAAGACGGCAAAAAGATTCCCGCAGGAAAGTTTTCGGTGAATATTAAATTTTATTAGCGTATGGGAAATACTCTTTTTGCGGATGAAACTGTTGAGATTGAAATAATTGATTCGGTTTTGCCGAAACAGAAGTTTTATAATACCAGTTGGTTTCATTGTGACTGTCTGGCAGACATATACAATGTCAAAGTTTTTTCGGACAGGTTTTTTGAGATTTTCGAAAGTTTTGCACAAAGTGCCGCTAAAAACGGTATGAATATGATTTTCCTGCCTGCTTTCACACCGCCTCTTGACACACCTATCGGTACAGAGAGAATGACGGTGCAACTTGTAGGAGTTGAATACAAAAACCGAAAATACAGTTTCGATTTTTCACTTATGAAGCGGTATATCGATATTTGCCGCCGTGTGGGTATTGAATATTTTGAGCACAACCATCTCTTTACCCAGTGGGGTGCTACATCTGCTCCCAAAATTGTTGCCACTGTAAACGGCAAAGAAAAAAGGATTTTTGGCTGGGATACTGATGCCACCGATAAAAAGTACATAGATTTCCTGCATGCTTATATTGCTGAACTTGCAGAGTTTTTAAAGCAAGAAAAACTTGAAAAGAAAATCCTTTTCCATATTTCGGATGAACCCGATATTAAAAATGCTTCGGGATATATAAATGCCAAGAAAGAACTTGGCGGTTGCCTTAGCAAATATATGTGCGGTGACGCCATGTCGGAATACACATTCTATGAGAATAAAATGGTTGATATCCCGATAGTTTCTATTGCCAAATTAGAAGATTTTGTCGGCAGATGCGACGATATGTGGTGTTATTACACCTGCAGCAGCCGCGGCAAAAAGCGCACTAACAGACTGGTTATAAATTCTTCCGAAGTTAACCGCATTTTCGGTGTGCTTATGTATTATTTCAAAGTTAAAGGATTTTTACATTGGGGCTTCAATTATTATTATGATATGCTGAGCCATGGTTTGTTTAACCCATCAGTCAGACCTGACGGTTATTACGGACGACCGGGAGCGAGTTATCTTGTATATCCCGAACTTGACGGAACTGCGATTCAATCGGTTCGTCAGAAGGTGTTTTATGATGCGATAAACGATATTCGCGCATTACAGCTTTTAGAAAAGTTGTATGACAGAAAAACAGTTGAGAATCTGATTGAGAACTGTTTTGGCGAAATAACTATTGATACCCTACCTGAAAGTCCTGAAATTATGCTTTCTTTCAGAAATAAGGTTAATGAAATGATAAAAGAATCGATTTAACGGCAGCCCTTAAACTTATTCGAAAGGACTTTGTTAATGAAAAAAATAATCTGTGCGGTTTTTTTGCTTTTACTTCTTAGTCTCACAGTATTTTCCGTAACCTCGGCTGCATCTTCAGATGTTACAGATAATGAACCTGTTGTTACAACTACTATCAGCGATACTTGGGTAACTCTATGGAACAATGTGCCAAAATCCGACTATTCCATTACGGTTAAAAACAGGGGACTTGATACAACAAACTCTAATTACGGCAATTTTTCGGTCTACAATGAGATTGAAGTTGTAAAACCTGAAGAATATTACGCAAATCCTCAACCTGTGGGTTACGGACTGAGTGAAACATTTGTTGACCTTACTCCTTATGAAGAAAGCGGAACAATAAGGTTTTGGGCAGACGTACCGAAAGATATGAGTATAAGGCTGACTATGAAACATTATGACGGTACTAAATACAGCGAGTCTTCGGTGACAGTGGCTGTAAGTCAGGAAAATGAGGTTGACGGATACCAGCCTATTGAAATTCCGCTTAAAAGTTTCTTTGAAGCTAATAAAAACTGGAATGCCACTCAAATAAGATATTTTTATGTGGGTGGTATAAAGAACTGCGATGCAGATTCTTTCCTGAATACAGGTGAAATTTTACGCGTCAGCCACTTTGAAATATGGAACGATACTCCACCTGAACCTGTTGAATACGATGCAACTCCTGTTTACAGGGATATAAACGGCAAAACTTTTATAAAGGATATTAACGGGATACTCGCGAAAGATTCAATTGTGAAAGCATTTAATAACACTCTTGAAGCGGGCAAGTATGAATCTGTACTCGATAATTACAGCGATAATTCCGAAATCCTTTCGCTTTATACGGTTAGTGTTGTAAGTTCAGGTTTTGATAAAACAACTGTTGGAAGCGATTCTGAGTATCTCAGTTATAAAACTGTACCTATAACGGATTATGTTGAACTTCATCTTCCCGTAACTGAGGAAATGAATGAAAACTATATAGCAGTTGCAACTGTTGTAGACGGAGAAGCGGTTGACTGCGAATATACAAAAACCGACCAATATCTTGTTATCAGAACGAATTCGATAGATAGTATTATTATCATCAACACAAATGCTCCTGCTTTTATAATGGACACACTTTCTTCTAACCATGAAGAAAAACTTGTTAATGATAATACTAATTTCAACAGCGCTTTGTTATTCAAAAAGGAACTTGGCACAGGTTATGAAATGTTATACAGCGAATATGACATTCCGATTACCGATATCACTGATTGGCTGAAAAACGAAAACGGAGCACTTCAGTTCTGGGCAAAGGTTCCATACCGAGAAGGGAAGCCTGATATTGATTTTAACATTGTGTTATGCGCCAGATATTATATTAACGGTTCTGCCCAATACCCAAAGAATATTGCGGTGGTATCACTTCCTGCTGACGGTCAATGGCATGAAATACGTATGTCGTCTTCCGATTTTTCAAGTGATACTTTTGACAAAATTCTCGGTAATGAGGAGTATCTTGCATCGTATAACGCTTTTTATGTATATACTTCTGTAAAATCTTCTGAAAACAGTCTTCAGAAAGCAGAAGGTCTTTATTTCTCGGATTTCAGTTTTTATAAAAAAGAGTTACTTTTTTCCAAATCTGACGGAAATATCGTTAAACCTTATAAAGAGGTTGCAACTCTTTTAAGTAATCCGAGTTGGAAATATGATAAAAACGGATATGTTACACGAACTCAAAACAAAAATGATGAAATGCCGTTTTTTAAAAACAGCATAAGTTTTAAAGCGTGTGATACATATACAAGTGCTGATATATCTGAATTTTCAACCAAACAGATGGGTGTTGCTTATAAAGACGGTGTAGAATGTCACGATTTTTCAGAATGGGCATATTACAACCGCAGCGCAATGCTCAGATTCTGGGTCAAGAGTGATAAAGATATTACTTTTAAAGTTGGCATATTGGCGAGCGGTTCAACTAACAGCGAAATTACCGCTACCGTATCCTGCAAGGCTTTAGACGGTTGGCAGGAAATAAGACTTAAACGTTCGGATTTTTCCTACAGTTCTACATTTGATAATATATTTGTTCAGAATGATACTTACAATGTATATCTGAATTTTTATGTATTGGACGAAACCTTCGTGGCTAATCAGTCTCTGGAGTTTTCGCAGAGAGTTGAATTCTTCAGCGATATGGCATACGATAAAGGCGATATCACACTTGACGGAAGCGTTAATGTTATGGATTTAGTAAGGACAAAGAAATCCATAGCAAATAGCGAGGCTGAAACTTTAAACGGAGATATCGACTCTGACGGTTCTCTTACAGCAACCGATTTGACCTATATCCGCAAATGGTTGCTTTCGGGTAATTGGAAATAATAACAGTTTAACAGAAAG
>JAFVTZ010000100.1 GCA_017502965.1 Clostridia bacterium | reverse complement strand
GGAGTTGCTCTCCATACGTATACTCGAATCACTGCGCTCTTTCATCGAACTTTCTGCCTGAAAAAATTCTACAGTTGATTTAGTTATATTTATATCTCCATAACCTGATTTTAACTGTTCGTAAGCAGGGATTTCTTTAACAGGCACAAGTGAAACCGAGTATATGAACATATCACAACTAACATATTCAAGTGTAAAAGTTCTGATACCGCTTTCAAAAACAAATTCTAAAGGTTTGCTGTAAAATCCGCCCGAATCATAAAGATAGGTTTCATTTCGCGAACGGATTTCCTTAACATCAGGTCTTATTTCATCACCTGCGGTATTAAGACTTATTTCGCCTTGGTCAGTAAATTTTCTACTGAATGAAATACGCTCTGCCTCACTGAAAGGAAGTTTTCCGTCGATTTTAACACCGCGTACTGCATCTGTAGTAGAAGCGCTGCCGGTAATTTTATAATCAATTAAAATGTTGTATATTCCGGACTTTGGAACATTCAGTTCAAAAGAAATTTCAGGTTTACTGCTATCAGACAAAATACCTTTATCTTCCGAAATTTCAAAATCGCCGACAGTAGTTTCCAAAGCAGAAAAGATAAGAGTATCTGTGGCTTTATAATTCGGATAACCTGACTTTACTTCTGAATAATACGGCTTGCGGTTTACACTTTGGCTAAGCGAAATTTGCTTTTCTTCTGCAGATACATTTGTACAACTTAATAACAACTGTGCCAAAAGAATCGTAACCGTTATTACCGATAAAATTTTCTTCAAACCCAGACACTCCTTTCATTAAATAATCAAATATATTAAATCACTTAATTTCATCCAGAGAAACACGCGTAATTTCAATATTTTCTTTGCGTTTTGAATATATTACATAAAGATAGCCGTCGTGAACAATGCTTACGGGATAACCGTAAACACCGCCCTTATAAAGTCCGCCGAACTTTCTTTCAAACGGCTCGTTTCTCAAAATAAAATGGCGGTCAAAATTCTCTCCGTCCTCAGAAACGCAAAGCATTAGCGGATTTCTTCCTTGACCGGGGACATTGTTTCCAACATAGTAAAATCTACCGTCAGGCAAACGGGAAAAATGAAATTTTGCCCAGTCATCAGTAAACTCTGTTTCAAACGGTCCTGTCCAGCTTTCTCCGTCATCACGGCTTTCAGCGCACCATAAATGCTCGGTGTTACTGCGAAGCATCATATGTATAACATCGTCATCGGTCTGGAAAAAAGAGCCTTCACAGATAAGGCGGACATTCCAACCCATCTTTTTAGTAACCATCTCAACTGATACTGAATCGTCATACGGCTTGGCATCGCCGAAAGAATCACCGTAAATACCGGCAAATTTATACTCTCCCACACCGCTTTTATCATCCGAATACGGGAAAAGGATACTGCAGGGCATAAGCAGTCTTCCACTGTGTAAAGGAGACGGAGCGTGATTCGGAACTGCAGGTATTCCAAGAAACTGCGGTTCAGACCATACTTTTCCGTCCTTTGTGCAAACAAAACCCGCTTTTGTTCCGTTATGATAATGGTCATTCTCTGCTAAGGGGCGGAGAGTTCCGTTTTCGCGGACATCCTCTTTTGCATATTCGTAATAACCGAAATACATATAAAGTGTATCCCCGAACACTGCCAGACCGCCTGCAAGAAGTACCGCATTTGAATATTCTCCGCGCATACTGTCAATCAAAGGAAAGGCTTCGCACCAATTATCAAATCTGTCTGATACAGACATCATTATTTTCTGACCGCAATCATCTTCGTTGTTAGGCGAAGATGACCACGCGGCATAGAATTTGCCCTTAAAGAACGCCACACAGGCGTGATGATTATAGCCTGCTCCCTCTCTTCCTTCGAAAACCAGACATTTTTCGTTTTGAGGGATTTTAGGCTCTTGTGTTGTTTTACAGTTTATCATTAAAGTCACCTGTTATTTTCCAAGCGCAGCATTATATGCATTAACAACATCCTCTGCACCTGCATTCTTAAGTTGAGTAACAAACTGATTCCATTCAGTAAGCGGACGCGTACCCTCAACAAACTTACGGATTTCAGAGTATACAAGTGCATTTACACTGCTGAGTTTCTGTGCAACCTGTATATTTATATCTGTTGAAAGGGTTACATTTACAAATTCAGGTTTATAATATCCTGCATTATAATCATCCATAAGAATCTGAGTGAACTGAGAATTATCTCTGCCCAAAGCATCAAGCAATTCACCGTTATCGCGTACAAGAGGAGTAAAGGAAAGAAGACCAAGACCGTAATCCGACATCCAGTTGTAAAGAGGAGATGTCGCCGAACTGTACTTTTTAACAATATCCTGCGGTAATGTTACATTGCCGTCTGAATCTTTTGTAAAGGTTTCATTTTCCTTACCGTAATTACAGACATACATACCTTCTTCGCTGTAAAGCCAGTTCATAAACTTAAGAAGCTTATCCTGATTAGAACTCTTTGAACTTAAAGCATAAAGAGTGTTGTACTGGTGCTTTGCATAAACCACACCGCGTTTTTCACCCTTGCTGTTTGCCATCAAAGGCATAATCTGCATAAGAGCATCAGGGTTATTCTTTTTAAGGAAAGCCGTCTGGCTTTGTGCAAAACCTGCATTGTCATACCAGAAGAAAACTTTATTACTGTTAACGCCTTCATCCCAGGTGTTGGAATTGGCATTTGCCCAGTTTTTATCAATGATTCCCTCATTCCAGCATTTAATCCAGAATTCAAGAATAGGTCTGTAATTTTCAGTCAAAACACCGTACTCATATTTTCCGGTTGTAGGATTATAACCAAAGCCGCCGTAGCAACCCATAGCATACTCCATATTGCCAAGCATATTGTAACCCGCATTTCTGCCAGAGAAAGGAGTACTGTCAGGATAAATGGTTTTTAACTGTTTCATAACATTAAACCACTCATCAAAAGTAGTCGGCATAGCAATGTTATTTTTTTCCAAAATGTCATATCTTATTACAGGACATTTACCACCATTCGGGAAAAATCCTGCATTAAGTACAGTGAGGCCGTAAACATTTCCGTTAATCTTAGTTTTTGCCCACTCAGTATCGTCCTTTATAAGGTTATAGAAATTTGGAAGGTCTGACTCAAGATAATCATCCAATTTAAGGAAAATTCCCGAATCGGCATATTTTTGCAAATCTCCGGTTTCAAGGTACATAATATCATTTACCATACCGCTTGCCATTGCAGTATGGAGCACAAGCGGATTATGCCTGATAGCCTTTATCGGCATCCGCATAATCATCT
>JAFVTZ010000099.1 GCA_017502965.1 Clostridia bacterium | reverse complement strand
TAATTTAAAATGTTTAAATCAGAGTATCTTAACAGAGTTTATGCTGATGTTGCGGCTAAAAACGCAACCGAGCCCGAATTCTTACAAACCGTTAAAGAGGTTCTCGAATCACTTGAGCCTGTAATTCAGCAGGAGCCCAAGTTCGAGAAATACGGTATTATCGAAAGAATGGTAGAGCCCGAGCGCCTTATCAGTTTTCGTGTGTCCTGGGTAGACGATAACGGCAAGGTTCAGGTTAACCGCGGTTACAGAGTTCAGTTCAACTCCGCTATCGGACCTTACAAGGGCGGTATCAGACTTCACCCCTCAGTTAACGCTTCAATTATGAAGTTCTTAGGTTTTGAGCAGACATTCAAGAACAGCCTTACAGGTCTTCCCATGGGCGGCGGTAAGGGCGGTTCTGACTTTGACCCCCGCGGCAAGAGTGAGGGCGAGGTTATGCGTTTCTGCCAGAGCTTTATGACAGAACTTTCAAAGCATATCGGTCCTGATACTGACGTTCCTGCAGGTGATATCGGCGTAGGTGCACGTGAAGTTGGCTTTATGTTCGGTCAGTATAAGAGACTTCGCAATGAGTTCACAGGCGTGCTCACAGGTAAGGGCCGTTCTTTCGGCGGTTCGCTTATCCGTCCTGAGGCTACAGGTTTCGGCGCTGTTTACTACACCGTTGAAATGCTCAAGTCTTTCGGCGAAGACATCAAGGGCAAGACCTTCGCTGTATCAGGTTTCGGTAATGTTGCCTGGGGTACTGTTAAAAAGGTTAACGAACTTGGCGGTAAGGTTGTTACCATTTCCGGTCCTGACGGTTATATTTACGATGCTGACGGTATAAGCACCGACGAGAAGATTGATTTCCTTCTTGAAATGCGTGCTTCAGGTCACGACAAGGTTAAGGAATATGCTGACAAGTTCGGTGTTCCTTATTTCGAGGGCAAACGTCCTTGGGAGCAGAAGGTTGATATTGTTATGCCTTGCGCTACCCAGAACGAGGTTGGTATCGAGGATGCTAAGAATATTGTAGCAAACGGTGTTAAGTATTACGTTGAGGTTGCTAATATGCCTACTACCGAGGAAGCAATGTCATACCTCAAAGAAAACGGCTTGGTTATTGCTCCTTCAAAGGCAGTTAATGCGGGCGGCGTTGCAGTTTCAGGTCTTGAAATGAGCCAGAACTCTATGCGCTACAGCTGGACTGCTGAAGAGGTTGATGCTAAACTCAAGCAGATTATGGCTGATATCTATAAGAATTCTTATGAGGCTGCTAAGAAATACGGCATGGAAGGCGACCTTGTTGCAGGCGCTAACATTGCAGGTTTCGAAAAAGTTGCTGACGCTATGATAGCTCAGGGCGTAGCTTACTAATACCTCTATATAAAATTCAACAGGCTGTCTTTTTAAGGCAGCCTGTTTTTTGTTAGATAAATTTGAGTCGCAGCAGATTTTCGAGCTATGCGTTTTTGTTAAGGTGTTTTTGCAAAGCAAAAACATATATAAAATCGTTCCGCAAAGCGAAACACCTTTTTTATTCTTTATTATTTCTTATTTATTATTTTATTGTCACAAAAGTAAATCGATACGCATAATGCGGCTAAAATAAAAACCCGAACCGTCAGGTTCGGGTTTTGCTTTATCAGTCAATTTCAACCGATATGCTCTGATTATTTCTGCTGGCTGCAGCGCGCATTACTACACGGATGGCGTTGGCAATTCTGCCTTGCTTTCCGATAACGCGTCCCATATCAGCCTCAGCAACATGAAGATGGTAAACTGTAACGCCTTCTGCGTTAGGTTCGTCTACCTTAACTTCAACAGCGTCAGGATTTTCAACAAGTCCCGATGCCAGGGATATAAGAAGTTCTTTCATTTGTACTTAACCTCACTTAGATAATGCCGTTGTTCTTGAGTAATGACTTAACGGTATCGGTAGGTTGAGCACCGTTAGCGATCCACTTCTTTGCTTTGTCACCGTCGATATTTACAGCTGCGGGATTCTTTGTGGGGTCATAGGTACCGATTTCTTCGATAAAACGACCGTCACGGGGGAATCTGGAATCAGCAACAACTACACGGTAGAAAGGAGCCTTTTTAGCACCCATACGACGAAGTCTGATTTTAACTGCCATTTGCATTACACCTCCATAGAAAAATTTACATATTAAAGCCGCCGAAATCTCCCGGCAGATTCATACCTTTCATAAAACGGCGTTTATTTCCTTTGCCGTTTAACTGCTTGAACATTTTTTTCATCTGTTCATACTGTCTGAGCAGGCGGTTAACATCCTCAACCTTAACTCCTGCGCCTGCCGCAATTCGCTTGCGGCGGGAAGCATTTATAATGTCAGGTTTTGCACGTTCTTTCTTGGTCATTGAGGTGATTATCGCCTCAACCCTTAACATCTGCCTGTCATCTATATCAACATCCCTGAGTTGCTTATCCATACCCGGAATCATTGAAAGCACATTTTTGAGCGGACCCATTTTTTTAATCTGACCGAACTGGTCAAGCAGGTCGTTCATATCAAATTTATTTTCCTGAAGTTTCCTTGCGGTTTCTTCGGCTTTTTTCTCGTCAATTTCGGTTTCAACCTTTTCTATAAGCGAGAGCACATCACCCATACCGAGAATTCTTGAAGCCATTCTGTCAGGATGGAATTCGTCAAGCTCGTCAAGTTTTTCGCCAACACCTGTGAACATTATGGGCTTTCCTGTAACCGCTCTTACCGACAGTGCGGCACCGCCTCTTGTATCACCGTCAAGTTTGGTTAAAATTATACCGTCTATCTCAAGAATATCGTTAAATGCTTTTGCAATATTAACTGCATCCTGACCGACCATAGAGTCAACAACAAGCAGTATGTTATTTACTTCAACCGTCTCGGTTATACGCTTTAACTCGTCCATAAGTTCGGTGTCAACATGGAGTCGGCCTGCGGTATCGAGGATAAGAAAATCGTGACCGTAATCAGCGGCATAAGCCACGGCTTTTTTGGCGATTATCTCGGGCTTTTCGGTGCCCATTTCGAAAACAGGCGCTCCGACTTGCGCACCTACTACCTTCAACTGCTCAATAGCGGCAGGTCTGTAAATATCGCAGGCGGCAAGCATAGGTCTGTGACCCTGAGATTTGAGGAATTTTGCAAGTTTTGCAGAATGGGTTGTTTTACCTGAACCCTGAAGACCGCACATCATAATAATTGTGGGTATCTTAGAAGAGGTTTTAAGTCTTGCCTGCTCACTGCCCATTAAAGCGGTGAGTTCCTCTTTAACTATTTTAACAACCATCTGCGGTGCGGTGAGACTTTCCATAACATTCGCACCGATACATTTTTCGGTTACTGTGTTAGTAAAATCTTTCGCTACTTTATAGTTAACATCTGCCTCAAGAAGCGCCAGACGCACTTCTCTCATTGCGGACTTAACATCACTTTCAGAAAGTTTACCTTTAGAGCGCAGGCGTTTAAATACGCCTGATAGTTTATCGGTCAGATTGTCAAACGCCATTTTGCACACTCCTTATAAATCTTCTATTATATCGAGTATTTCTTCGGTTTTTCCGCTGTCGCCCTCTTTGACGCGGGCGGCAAGTTCTTTGAGTTTCAGAATCTTTTCGCAAAGCCCGCATTTTTCTTCCCAACCTTTAAGTTGAGTGACGGCGCGCTTTATCAGGTCGTTCACACCCTGACGGGTTATTCCCTCGTTTTCGGCTATTTCCGAAAGGGAAAGGTCGTCATTATAATAATACTCGGTAAGTGCCTTTTGCTTTTCACTTAGGAAACTGCCGTAAACATCAAGCAGGGCAGATACATATAAATCTTTCACACAAAGCACCTCACAGCCTTGAAAGTATAGCACATAAAATGTCGGGTGTCAAGTATTTTTCTTTACACCTGACAACTTTTTTCAAAAAAACTCTTGACAAATGCTTTTTTATGAGGTATAATCCGTTTGTTGCAATCCAAAGACAGCAGGTGGCGTTATGCCGTAAGATTTTCGCCTGCCGAGGTTAGCGCTTAAATTTAGAGTGTTTTTATGTCTATATTTATGCCTGTCCTCAGTCTTGGACAGGCATTTACTGTTTTTCGGAGGTGAATACATTGCCAAACGCATCAGTTTTAGAAATGAAACAGCAGCAGGTTGCCGCTTTATCCGAGAAGATAGCTAATTCTATCACAGGTGTTGTTGTTGATTACAAGGGTATCAACGTTGCTGACGATACAGCTCTCCGTAAGGAACTCCGTGAGAACGGCGTTGAATACTTTGTTGTTAAGAACACAATCCTCGGCCGTGCTATCACAGGCACCGACCTTGAAGAGATGAAGTCTGTTCTCGAAGGAACTACCGCTATCGCTCTCTCTAAGGACGATTACACCGCAGCAGCCAGAATTCTTTGCAACTTCGCAGAGAAACACGATAATTTCAAGGTAAAATCAGGTTTCCTTGATGGCAAGGTTATCGATGTTGCTACTATTGATTCTCTTGCAAAACTTCCCAGCAAGGAAGTTCTTCTCGCTACAGTTTGCAGCGTTTTCCAGGCACCTATTGCGGCATTTGCCCGCGCAGTACAGGCTATCGTTGATAAAGACGGCGAAGCCGCAGAATAATTAAATTTTAAAAAAACATTTTATGGAGGAAATAAAAATGGCATCAGAGAAAATCACAGCTATCATAGAAGAGTTAAAAACTCTTACAGTTCTTGAGCTTTCAGAGCTCGTTAAAGCAGTAGAGGAAGAGTTCGGCGTATCTGCAGCAGCAGCTGTAGCAGTTGCAGCTCCCGCAGCAGGCGGCGCAGCAGCAGCTGAGGAGAAGACCGAGTTTGACGTTATCCTCAAAGAAGCAGGCGCAGAGAAGATTAAGGTTATTAAAGCAGTTCGCGAAATCACCGGTCTCGGTCTTGCTGAGGCTAAAGCTCTCGTTGACGGCGCTCCTAAGACCCTCAAAGAGGCTGCTCCTAAGGAAGAAGCTGAAGAAATCAAAGCTAAGCTCGCTGAGGTTGGCGCTACTGTTGAACTCGCATAATTTGAGTTTGATTTGTACATTAAACTGCCGTGCAAAAACACGGCAGTTTTTTTGTTGCACAAAAAGTAAAATTCGATGTATATAATTTAATTTCATAATGTTATAATTGAGTAAGTTTTCCGTTTTTCATCGTCATAAAAAGTAAAAATAGTGTATGTTTATTTCTTAATGCGCTTAATATATTTAATAGAAGAAAAGTTGATAAATAAGAGAAAAAACACAACAAATATAAGGAAAAAATTATATAATTTTTAAAACATTTATGATAAACTGAAAAAGTAAAAATATGATAATAAAATCTTTAAAAAATGATAT
>JAFVTZ010000098.1 GCA_017502965.1 Clostridia bacterium | reverse complement strand
TAAAGCGCTCTGCTTCATTTTTGCTGTTAAAAGCCCCTACCGATACCCTGACCGTGCCTCTGTCAAGAGTGCCGAGCATTGCGTGGGCTAAAGGCGAACAGTGGAAACCGCCTCTCACAGCAACCGAATTTTCCGACAGAAATTCCGCCGTTTGCTCTGAACTTCTGCCCCTTATATTGAAGGACAAAACAGGCAAAAATTCTCCCATTTTCATTTTGGGGGTATAAAGTTCTGTTTCGGGCATTTTTTCTAACTTTTCATAAATAAATCCTACAAGATTCATCTCGTGGGTATAAATTCTGTCAAGAGTAGTTTTTTTAACAAAATCCATTCCCGCTTTCACACCGAAAATTCCGGGAATATTAAGCGTTCCGCTCTCATGTTTTTCGGGCATTTCCTGCGGCTGGGAAAGTTCAAGCGATTTTGTTCCCGTACCGCCTTCAATAAGGGTTTTCTCAATAGGTTTTCTGCAAAGCAAAAGTCCTATTCCCATTGGAGCATAAAGCCCTTTATGGGGCGCCACACACAGATAATCAATATTCATTTTCTGCATATTTATCGGCATAACGCCTGCACCCTGCGCGGCATCAACCGCAAATAAAATACCCCTTGAGCGGCAAAGTGCTCCCAGTTTTTCAATCGGCAGTTTTCTGCCTATAACATTGGATGCCGCCGTACAGAAAATAAGCCTTGTATCGGGTCTTATCCGCTTTTTGAAATTCTCAACCGTTTCCTCATCACTTTCAAGAGACACGGGCGCAATATCAAATCTCAGCCCTGTTTTTTTGAGTGGGCGTACAACCGCATTATGCTCAAGCGATGAAATTATAACATGGTCGCCCCGCTTTAACACCCCTTTTATCACACAGTTTATACTGTGGGTACAACTTGCGGTAAATATAACATTTTCAGGCTCCTCGCACCCGAAAAAATCCGCCGCAGTTTTCCTTGTTTCAAAAACCGCCTCGGCAGTTTTAACCGAAGCCTGATGCCCGCTTCTGCCTGCATTTGCGCTGTAGTTTTTTAGGGCATTTTCAACCGCATTTATAACCTCTTTCGGCTTTGTTCCGCTTGTTGCCGCATTATCAAAATATATCATTTTCTCCACCTCACAAAAAAGGGCGTTCGGAGAACTTCGGTTATAGAGAAGTTTCTTAACGCCCCATCTTACATTTTAATTTTTTTACACAATTTCAAGAATTTTTATTCCGGCTTTTTGTAATATCGAAAGGGCTGCTCTTATATCTCCATCTAAAAAGATAGCGTATCCGCAGCCGGAAGACGCCTTGGAAGGAGTAACCCTTCCGACAGTTGCTCTGAAGCCTTTTGCTCTTAAAATGTCCCTGCCTTTAAGGGCATAGGTTATACTTCCCGTAATAATTGAATACCCTTTCATTTTATTCACTCCGAAAAAGGCTTTAATCGGCATCGGCGACCACACCGACCGCCGTATTACATACTATGCAACAAATTTTTTTATGCCATATCCTGCTTATAAAATTTTATAACCGTAATAAGCGTTATGGGAAAAACTATAAGCCCGAAAGCCCCGAAAAGCCTGAGCCCTAAAAATAGAGAAATAAGCATAAACAGCGGATTTATGCCTATTTGTCCACCGATTATCTTGGGCTCTGCAAAGTTTCTGACCAAAGTCACAACCGCATAAAGCAGAAGTATTCCTGCACCTTTTGCACCTGAATTTGTGAAAATCTCAAAAATACCCCAAGGAAGCAGAACCGTTCCTGTGCCGAAAACAGGCAAAAGGTCTATAAAAGCCACCAGTGAGCTTAGTATAAAAATATGATTTACCCCTATCAGCCAGAAACCGACAAGCAGTTGCAAAAAAGTAATCAGCATCAGAATAAGATAACCTCTTAAAATTTTTAAGACACTGCCTGTCAGAATATTTTTTATTTTAATTATATTGCCGTAAATCTTTTCCCCGCAAATGAGACTGAAAAACTTTTTAAACCCGTCAAAATCCTTTGATATATAGCACCCTGCCACAACTGCGGCAAGGCAGGCAAAAAGAAATGACGGCAGTTTCTTAGCAGCAGACGCCGCAAAGTTTGAAAAAAGGTCAGTAATCTTCGTGAATAAAGACTGCAGACTTTGCGAAAAAGCATCATTCAAAAAAGAATAAATTTCGGGAGAATACTCTTTTATGCGGTGTAAGATATTATTTTTAACATCAGTCAGAACAGCAGCCGTATCTTTTAGAAACCCAGGAAAGTCGCCCATAAAACCTTTTATCGAAACACCGGAAAAGTAGACAATAAAAATTACCGAAACTCCTGTCAGAACGAAAATGAGAACCGACAGCAAAGCGGCAACTATGCCTTTTTTCATCTTCATCTTTTCTGAAATTTTGGCTGCAGGTTTCTGAACTGCCGCCGATACAATAACCGCTATAAGAAACGGCATCATATAACCTATGATAAGTCGGGTTGAAAGATATACTATCCCGCCTATCGACACAAAGTATAAAAGCTCCAGCAAAAACCTTTTCTTGTTTTGAGTATCCATTTTTCCACCGCTCTGCAAAAAAATTTAATGCATTTAACCGAAATTATGCAGTTATTTCGTTTTTTTGTTGATTTTAAGAAGAAAATATAATATAATATTTAGAAATATTGTAACCGTTTTCACAACTGTTACACAGCGGATATTATTTTAGATATTCAGGCGGAGGAAAAAATGGTAAATGTTGCAATAATGGGACACGGAGTTGTAGGTTCAGGCGTAGCCGAAATACTTATAAACCATAACGACCGTATCTCAAAGAGAGTTAAAAAAGCCGTAAATGTTAAATACATTCTTGATTTGCGCGATTTCGAAGGACTTTCCTACAGCGAAAAATTCATTAAAGATTTTGAAATCATAGCAAATG
>JAFVTZ010000097.1 GCA_017502965.1 Clostridia bacterium | reverse complement strand
TGAAAAGGGCATCGAAAAGGTCAGCAAATTTATGATGCCGATACTCGTGTTGCTTACACTAATTATATCGGTTTACGGACTTTTTATGCCGGGTGCTATAGACGGTCTTATATATTACGTTAAACCTGATTTTTCCCATTTCTCTGCTACCACTGTTTTAGCCGCTATGGGACAGCTTTTCTATTCAATGTCGCTTGCGATGGGAATTATGATAACCTACGGTTCATATATGAAAAAGGATATAAACCTTGAATCCTCGGTAAAAAATATCGAACTTTTCGATACAGGAATTGCTTTCCTTGCAGGTCTTATGATAATTCCTGCTGTATTTGCCTTCTCAGGCGGAGATAAAGCCGCTCTCGGCAAAGGTCCGAGCCTTATGTTCGTGACTTTGCCAAAAGTATTCGATTCTATGACCGGCGGCACAGTTATCGGAGCACTCTTTTTTATAATGGTATTCTTCGCCGCTCTCACCTCTTCGATTTCACTTATGGAAACTGTAGTTTCTATAATAAAAGATAAAACCAAACTCGAAAGAAAAACCATTTGTCTGATTGTTTTTATCGGCTCAGTACTTTTGGGACTTCCTTCCTGCCTCGGTTTTGGAGTTTTAGGAGATATCACAGTTGCGGGAATGACCTTCCTTGATATGTTTGACTTTATCAGCAACAGTGTAATTATGCCGATAGTGGCTTTCCTGACCTGTGTATTTGTGGGCTATATTATAAAACCGAAAACTCTTATCGAAGAAATGAATATAGGCGGAAAATTCAAAAGCGCTACACTTTTCACCGTTATGATAAAATATATCGCTCCTATATTTATCGTTTTGATTCTCGTTTCTTCTATTCTTGATGTTTTGGGAATATTTAAAATCTGAGGTTTGATATGGACATTATAAAAACGCTTACAGAAGAATTCAGTTTAAAACCTTTTCAGGTTGAAAACACAGTAAAACTTATTGACGAGGGAAATACTATCCCCTTTATTGCCCGTTACCGCAAAGAGGTTACTGGCTCTCTTGACGACCAGATACTCCGCGAACTTTCTGACCGACTTTCATATCTTCGCAATATGGACGAAACAAGAGAAAAAATCAAAAAATCCATTGAAGAACAAGGTGCTCTTACAGAAGAACTCATTGTCGCTATTGACAATGCGACTACTCTGACAGAACTTGACGATATCTACCGCCCCTACAAGAAAAAGAGAAAAACAAGAGCATCTGTTGCAAAAGAAAAAGGACTTGAGCCGCTTGCAGATATCATTTATGAGCAGGCTTCCGACTGTGCAGAACCTATTGTTTTAGCGGCAGATTATATAAACGAAGAACTCGGGGTCGAAACTGCAGAGGATGCTTTGCAGGGAGCAATGGATATCATTGCAGAAAAAATTTCCGATGATGCCGATGTTCGCCGCCGTATGCGTTTTGTATGCTCGGCTCACGGTATTATAACAGTTAAAGCCAATACCGAGGATATCGGGGTTTATGAAATGTATGCCGATTACAGCGAGCCTGTTTCCAAAATCCCCGACCATAGAATTCTGGCAATTAACCGCGGTGAAAAGGAAGAACTTTTAAAGGTTAACATTGATTTTGATAAAGATAAGGCTATGTTTATCATATCAAAAACTCACATTAAAGAAGGCTCCCCTGCGACCGAGACAGTTAAAACCGCCGCAGAAGACGCTTACCAGAGACTTATTTTCCCCTCAATAGAGCGTGAAATCCGCTCCGAACTTACTGACAGGGCAAGCACCGCTGCAATCAAAGTTTTCTCAACCAATTTAAAGCAACTTCTTATGCAACCGCCTGTAAAAGACAAAGTAACCTTAGGTCTTGACCCCGGTTACAGAACAGGTTGCAAAGTTGCGGTTGTTGACGGCACGGGAAAGGTGCTTGACACAGGGGTTATATATCCAGTTCCCCCGAAATCAAAAATTGAAGAGGCTAAAATTATTATAAAAGCACTTGTCAAAAAACACGATGTTGAGGTTTTTGCTATCGGTAACGGTACTGCAAGCCACGAAACCGAATGTTTTGCGGCAGAGGTTATAAAAGAACTTGACACAGGCATTTCTTATATGGTAGTAAGTGAGGCGGGAGCCAGTGTTTACTCCGCATCAAAACTTGCCG
The DNA here is from genome assembly GCA_017502965.1 of Clostridia bacterium. Lineage (GTDB taxonomy): Bacteria > Bacillota > Clostridia > Oscillospirales > Acutalibacteraceae > UBA737. The sequence goes on along the minus strand of JAFVTZ010000097.1, from coordinate 15,527 downwards.
CCGAAGAGTTCCCCGATTATGATGTATCGCTAAGGAGTGCCGTATCAATAGCCAGAAGACTGCAGGACCCTCTTGCAGAACTCGTTAAAATCGAGCCTAAGGCAATAGGTGTAGGTCAGTATCAGCACGATATGCCACAAAATCAGTTAAATTCCGCTTTGGACGGTGTGGTAGAATCCTGCGTTAACTCTGTAGGTGTTGACCTTAACACCGCATCTGTTCAGCTCTTATCCCGAGTTGCAGGAATTGGCACAGCAGTTGCTAAAAATATTGTAACCTACCGTGAAGAAAACGGAAAATTCACAAGCCGACGCGAACTTTTAAAGGTTGCCAAACTCGGCCCCAAGGCTTTTGAGCAGTGCGCAGGATTTTTAAAGGTTGCGGACGGTAAAAACGTACTTGATAACACCTCTGTTCACCCCGAAAGTTACGAAGCGGCTGAAAAACTTTTGAAACTCTGCGAATATACCGACAGCGATGTAAAATCAGGCAATGTTAAAAACCTTACCGAGCGCATAAATGCAAGAGGTCTTGAAAACACCGCCGCAGAACTGAATATCGGTGTTCCAACTCTGGAAGATATTGCAAAAGAACTTGAAAGACCCGGCAGAGACCCGCGTGACGAACTGCCCCCTCCAATGCTGAGACAGGATATTATGTCTATTGAAAGCCTTAAAGAGGGTATGAAACTTAAAGGCACAGTCAGAAATGTTATAGACTTCGGCGCATTTGTTGATATCGGTGTCCATCAGGACGGTCTTGTGCATATCTCCCGTATCACCGACCGATTTATAAAACATCCAAGCGAAGTTCTGAAAGTCGGCGATATAGTTGATGTTTATGTACTGTCTGTTGACGTTGCAAAGAAACGAATTTCACTTTCTATCAAACAGCCATAAAAAATTGTTTATCTGTGATAAACAATACAACGAATAATGAAGAATGAATAGTGAAAAATTAAGGAGTTTTTGCTTTGCAAAAACAAATATAAAACCGTTCCGCAAAGCGGAACACCGAAAATTATTCATTATTCATCATTCATTTTTCATTCAAACCGGCGGTTGAATAAACAATAATTTCTACAAGGAAATGTTATGAGGACTAACAATATAAAGGGCAGTCTTATTCTTATAACGGCGGCTCTTATCTGGGGGCTGGCGTTTGTAGCCCAGAGCGGTGCTGCAGCACTTGTTCCCCCGTTTACCTTTAATGCTCTGCGTTCTTTTATAGGCGCAGCGGCATTATACATATTTTATATATTTACAAATGCAAAGCAAAAAACGCCCTTTTTCCCTGCTGAAAAAAGAGAGCGAAAATCCCATATTTTGGGGGGACTTATCTGCGGTATTTGCCTTGCAATATCTATTAACTTTCAGCAGTTTGGCATAGCCTTTTACCCGAAAGGCGTTGCAAGCGAAGCCAGAGCAGGTTTTATAACCGCGCTTTATGTTATATTAGTTCCGATTTTTTCGCTCTTTTCAAAGAAAAAAATCCACCCTGCAGTATGGCTCGGAGTGGTTATTGCGGTTATCGGTATTTATATGCTCTGTTTTTCGGGCGGAATAAGCGGAATTTACCTTGCTGATGTGCTTGTCTTCTTATGCGCTATCAGTTTCACCACCCATATAATGGCGGTTGACAAATTTGTGTCATTGACAGGCGGTGTGAAACTTTCGATAATGCAGTTTATTATAGCAGGTGCGATTTCGCTTTTGCTTGGAGTTATATTTGAGTTTTCCCATTTGCAGATTTCGAATATAATCTCTGCCGCACCGCAGATTCTTTATCTCGGAATAATGTCAAGCGGAGTTGCCTATACTTTGCAGATTGTAGGTCAGAAATACGCCGAACCTGCGGTGGCATCTATTACAATGAGTTTGGAGAGTGTTTTTGCGGCGCTTGGCGGCTGGCTGATTTCGGGAAATTCGCTATCAGGCAGAGAAATACTCGGCTGTTCGCTTGTATTTATAGCCATAATCGCGGCTCAGGCAGGAGATTTTAAAAAGCAACAGGCTTAAATTAACAATTTGTTTATTATTTAATGATATTTTTTTGATATTATTTAAAATGATTTATTTTGTATGGAGGAATAAAAATGATTAAAGTTACCGGACTCAGCAAACGGTACGGTACTCATCTTGCGGTTGAGAATGTGAATTTCGAAATTGCAAAGGGTGAAGTTATCGGCTTCCTCGGACCCAACGGTGCAGGTAAGTCCACAATTATGAATATTTTGACCGGTTATCTCTCGATGACACAGGGAAAGGTTGAAATTGACGGATTTGATGTGGCAGAATACCCCGAAGATGCAAAGAAAAGAATAGGCTATCTGCCTGAAATCCCCCCGCTTTACATTGATATGAAGGTAAGGGAGTATCTCAATTTTATTTATGACCTCAAAAAGGTTAAGTTCCCTAAAAAGCCTCATATTGACGAGGTTTTGAAACTTGTAAAAATAGACCATGTTCAGAACAGACTTATAAAGAACCTTTCAAAAGGTTACCGCCAGAGAGTGGGTCTGGCTCAGGCTCTTATCGGCAACCCCGATGTACTTATTCTTGACGAGCCTACCGTTGGTCTTGACCCCAAACAGATTATAGAAATCAGAAATCTTATAGCAAGGCTTGGCAGAAACCACACTATTATTCTGTCTTCACATATTCTGTCCGAAATACAGGCGGTTTGTAAGCGGGTTATCATCATAAACAAAGGTCAGATTATTGCTGACGATACTGCAGAAAATCTTTCCAACAAATTATCGAGCGACCAGTCGCTTGTTGCCCGTATTGCCTGCAGTGAAAAGGAAATGTATGAAGCCCTTTCAAGCATTAAGGGTGTTAAATCCGTAACAAGTCTCGGCAAAAAGGAAGAAGGCTCTTTCGACTTTGTTATCGAGCCTGAAAACGGAGTTGATATCCGCGCGGCTGTATTTGAAAGAGTTGTATCCCGCAACAGAACCTTGCTCTCTCTCACAAGCAACAAGGTATCTCTCGAGCAGGTATTCTTAAGACTTACAGAAGCGGCTGACAATAATGAGGCAAGAAAACTGCTCGGCATTGAGGAAATACCTCAGATTACAGAAGAAACAAATGAGGAGGAAAATTAAATGACTGCTATATTTAAAAGAGAATTCAAATCATATTTTTCCACCCCTATCGGCTTTATAGTTATAGCCGCATTCTATTTCTTCTTAGGACTTTTCTTCTCCATAACATTCGGTTACGGCTCTCCTTATCTTGAGCAGGTTGTTATGGCAATGTCAACCATAGTTGTTTTTGCAATGCCTATTCTCACAATGAGACTTATGAGTGAGGACAAGCGCCAGAAGGTTGATCAGGCTCTGCTCACAGCACCTGTAGGACTTACATCTATTGTTATGGGCAAATTCTTAGCGGCTATGTCAGTTTTCGCTATAGGTTTTGCTCCCACAGTTATTTTCGAGATTATAATTATGACTAAAGTCAGCGTTAATATTCTCGGATATCTCTATGCACTTCTCGGAATGTTACTCTTAGCAGGCGCTTTGACCTCAATCGGTATGTTCATATCATCCCTCACAGAAAGCACCGTTATTGCGGCTATCATCAGTTTTATTATTAATATATTAGTGCTTTATATGACAAGTTTTGCAAGTATGATAAAGGTTGAATGGATTGCAAATATTATAAACCGTCTTGCTTTTATAACTGTTTTCGAAAACTTCGGAGGACTTGTATTCTCCGTTGCAGATATTATCTATTTCCTGAGCATTATATGCGTATTCATTTTCCTTTGTGTACGCTCGCTTGAGAAAAAGAGATGGGCTTAAAGGAGGTAATTTAAAATGGAAGAAAATAAGAATTTAACCCCCGAAAACACCCCCGAAATTGCTGAAGAAAATATTGATGTTGCTGAGGCAGTAGTGGAAAAAAAGCAGAAAAAAGAAAAGAAACCCAAGAAAAAGAAAGAAAAACTCCTTAAAAATCAGGCATTCCTTAAAAGAGGAAGTTATTCTCTTGCTATCACCGCCGCCGTTATTGCAGGCGCTATTATTCTTAATATCCTTGTCGGAGCGCTTACAAACCGCTTTGTTTTAGAGTTTGATATGTCAACCGATAAAGCAAGCACCATAAGTCAGGAAAATATTGATTACATCAAGGATATCAAAGACGAAATTGAAATTATAGTCTGTGCCGCTGAAGACACCTATGCAAGTTATATGGAATACTATGCTCAGCAGTATGAGGTAAGTGACAGCGCAGCCGCAGATTATTACAAGCAGACCGTTAAACTCCTCAACAGATACGCTGATTACAACAAAAAAATTAAAGTCAGTTTCTATGATACTCAGAGTTCCGAATTTTCAAAAATTGCATCTGAATACGCAAACGAAACTCTGGCTTACGGCGATATTATAGTTTCCTGCGAGAAAGACGGCACTAAAAAACACAAAAAAGTAGGATTTACCGATATCTACTCCTTGTCTGAGGACAGTTCCTATGCCGCTTACGGTTACACAATGTATACAGTTGCAGGTAACCGCGTTGAAACCGCTGTTACAGGCGCTATCGACTATGTAACCAAAGGCGATATCAAGAAAATCGGCTTTATAAAAGGTCATTCCTCTGCTGATATCACCGAAACCTATCGTGGTCTTCTTAAGGACAACAACTATGATATTGAGGTTATTTCAGATACTCTTATCACAAGTATCCCCTCAGACCTTGACACTATAGTTATTGCCGCTCCCACAACCGATTTTATCGGCAGCGAACTTGACGCTATTTCCGCATTCCTTGATAACGACGGTAAACTCTCCAAAGGACTTTTGTTCTTTGCAAGTGTTAACTCTCCTTACCTTACAAATCTTTATGAGTTTTTGAATGAGTGGGGAATCACTGTTGACGAGGGCGTTTTGTTTGAGACAAATCAGAACTACCATCTTCCCGAAGACCCGCTCACAATAGGTCTTTACCCTTCTGGTGCTGACAAAATAACCAGCAGTATGAAGATGTTTATTTCAGGTAATAATGTACCCCTTGTTTCCGCTTTCGAGAACGAGAATTCAATAACTGTTACCTCGCTTGTAACCTCTTCACCAAATGTTGTTGCCGCACCTAAAGGCACAAAGGCAGGCTGGAGCGGTGCTGATAAATACAAACCGCAGTCATATTCAGGAGTACTTCAGTCACAGAAACTTGACTATGATGACGATAATAACGCTATTTCAAGTTATGTTGTGGCATTTTCAAGCACCGATTTTATTTATTCAAACTACAATGAGGAATCCTCTGTATCGAATAAAGACATCTCTGTTTCTATGGCAGAACGCGCTACCGGTGCAGATAAATCGGATATCTATTTCGTTTCCAAAACTATCACAAATGAGAGTTTTGCGGCTGATGTTACCCAGACACAGACAACCATAATTCAGATAATCTTTATGGGATTACTGCCCATCCTCTGCATTGCAGCAGGAATTTATATTTACATTAAGAGAAGGAACGCATAATGACTAACTTCCCAGAAAATGAAAATTTAAACGAAAACACCTTGGCAGAACTTTCTGCTGAGGAAGAATTTTCGACTATTTTTTCCGACCCTACAGAGCACAGAAAAAAGGCAAAAGAAAACAAAAAGCGTAAACGCTGGCCTATTGCCGTAGCATCGCTTTTGGCTGTTGCTGTTTTAGTTTCGTCAACAGTTGCTATAATAAAACTCATTCCCGAAAAAGAGGAAAATGTTTCATCTTCACTGTTCGAAGATATAACCGTTTTAGATATGGAAAGCGATGATATTTCGTCGGTTACTGTTAAAAACGCAAAGGGCACATTCAAACTCTATTCCGAGGTTAAAACCGAAGAAGCAAAAGAGGGCGAAGAACCCAAAGAAACCGTTACATGGTATCTTGACGGTTATGCAAAAGATGTTGTAAATAATTACAATATTTCTTCTACAGCCTCGGATGCAGTTTCTATTACCGCATCCCGCGAAATAACCCAGAAAACAGCCGAAGAATGCGGGCTTGTAAACCCTGCTGTCAAGGCAGATATAGTGCCCCGTGAAGGTGAAGCTTTCTCTGTTCTTGTAGGTGCAGATTCACCCGACAACAGCGGTTGCTATGTAAAACTTTCAAACAGCGATAAAATCTATCTTGCAGATACTTCTGTTAAGACAAACCTTGATTTTGATGCGCTTTCATTTGCTAATACCGATTCTTTGCCCGGTATTACTTTAGGTGCAAATGACTCAAAATACAAAGATGATAACGGTTCGCTCGCATCTTTCGATTCTATAACCGTTTCGGGAACAAATTTTGCAGACCCGATAGTTATCGAGATGAATGACCACGAACTGCTCTCAACCTATGCGGTTTATAAGGTAACTTCTCCTGCAAACCGCCTTGCAAACTCGGATAATATTGTTAATGTTTTCAATATTTTCTCAAGCGGTGTCGCTGTTACAGGAGCATATTCCTACGATGTTTCTGCCGCTTCGCTTTCAAAATTCGGTCTTGATAAACCCGATTTTGAAGTTACTATGAAAGCAGGTTCTGCAACACAGACTTTCAAGTTTAAACTGCAGTCTGACGGCAACTATGCCGCTATCACGAACGGTTCTAAACTTATAAAAACCGTTGCGGCATCAACACTTGCCTTTATAAACTACAAAGAAACCGATTTTTATTGGTCTTTTGTAGCACTCAATTCTATTGATGACCTCAAAGGCTTTGTTTACACCAATTCAACAGGCTCTTATCACTTCACTATCGTCGCAAACGAGGATGAAGATGCAGACGATAAGTATGTTATCACCCATAACGGCGAACCTATTGTTTGCGGTATCTTCCAGGATTTCTATCAGATGTGTATAAGTCTTACCGCCTGCGACTATAAAACCGAAGATTTAAAGGGCAATCCCGCTTTTAAATTTGAGTTTATTTTCAAGGACGATAAGGGCGGCAAAAGCAATATAATAGAATTCATAAAATCAAGCGAAACCCGTTATGAATTCCTTTATGACGGCAAGGCAATGGGCAGAGTCACATCTTCTGACCTTAACCGAATCGATAAGGCGCTTACTAAACTGTTAAACGGTGAAGAAATTTAAGGTTGACAAAAAGAAGTTTTTCAACTATAATATGAAAGCAGTAGGGGCTGCATTTTCAATTGAAAATGCAGCCCATTTTATGCGCAAATTTATTTTAGGAATGATTTATATGCCAGACATTAAAAAATATGATGTTGCAATAATAGGCGGCGGTATAGGCGGTCTTATGGCGGCTTACCGCTTAAAGCAAAATTCCCCTGATATAAAAATTGTTATAACCGAACGCGGCAACTCTCTCGAAAAAAGGCATTGTCCTGCAGGCAGAGAAAACGGCTGTGTTCACTGCAAAACCTGCAGTATCACAAGCGGATATGCAGGAGCAGGAGCATTTTCCGACGGTAAATTTAACCTTGGTACGGCTTACGGCGGCACTTTGGGCGAAGAACTCGGTGATGCCAAAGCCAATAAATATATTGACGAGGTTGATAAAATACTCGTTAAATACTGTACTTCGGGTGTACCTCAGGTCTATAAATCGAATGACGAGTTGAAACTCAAATGTATTCAGAACAATCTCCGCCTGCTTGATATGAACGTAAAACATCTCGGAACTGATAAGAACTATGTAACAATGCAAAACCTTATCAGGGCTATATCTGAGCAGGGTGTTGATTTGCTTGCTTTTTATGACTGTCAGTCTGTAGAAAAGCATGATAGCGGCTATATACTCAACTACACAAACGGCGAAAAGATATATGCCGAAAAAATCATAATCGCCACAGGCAGAGGTGGAGCTAACTTTGTTGCAGATTTCTGCCGTTCTTTCGGAGTCAAAATGCACTCAAACCACATCGATATCGGTGTGCGTGTTGAGATGAAAGATATTATCTGGAAAGAATTTTCCGATAAGATTTATGAGCCCAAAATCCTTTACAAAACCAAAACTTTTGAAGACAGATGCAGAATGTTCTGCTTTAACAAAGGCGGCCTTGTATCGGCAGAGAATAACCACGGCATTATAACTGCAAACGGTCACTCTTATGCCGAAGACGAAAAGCGCACCGAAAACTGCAACTTTGCAATTCTTTCAAGCATCCGCTTTACCGAGCCTTTCAATCAGCCTACAGAATATGCCGAAAGCATTTCCCGACTTGCAAATATGATAGGAAACGGCAATGTTATTGTTCAGCGATTCGGCGACCTTGTAAGAGGCAGGCGTACAAACGAGCACAGACTTGGACAGAACACAGTTGAGCCTACCCTTAAAGCCACCGCAGGTGATATTTCACTTGTGCTCCCCCACCGTATACTTACTAACATAATCGAAACCATTTATGCGCTTGATAAAGTTGCCCCCGGTACCGCTAACGATGATACTTTACTTTACGGATGTGAGAGTAAATACTACTCCATCCGTCCCGAATTTATGAACGATAAATTCGAACTTGTTGACGGGGTTTATATTATTGGCGACGGCAGCGGTATCTGCAGAGGACTTTCACAGTCAGGTGCTATGGGTATCTATGTAGCAGACTGTATTTTAAATTAGTAGGCCAGTCAGCTCTCTGCCTGATGCAAACCTCAAACGGCGGTCAAAAGGCTGACCGCCCTACATTTATATATCGATACACAAAAAACAAACGGGCGGATAATATCCGCCCGTTTGTTATATACATATTCAATTTAAGGATGTTCTAAATCATAAGGAAGACCTAATATATAATCCGCTGAAACTTTATAAAGTTTGCAAAGTTCTGTCAATGTGTAAGGGTCAATCTTGTTTACCTCATTTTCATATCTCGAAATAGTTGCATGTGTGGTATTTAGATGGTCTGCAACCTGCTCAAGTGTTAATTTGCAATTTTTTCTGGCAATTCTCAATCTTTGTCCATACATAATTATACCACACTTCCTTTTGTACCATTTTAGCACATTTTGTTCAATAATTATTGTACGGTTTTGGTACAAATGTATATTGTACGAAATAGGTACAATGTGTTATAATATTACCAAGCACAAACTCCATTGTCGTCACACAAAACTCAAAAACGGAGTGATATGAAAATCACTCCGTTTTTGATTAAATATATTTCCTTGTAAATTATTGTTTAGCGAACCTTCAGTTCGAATGGAAAATGAATAATGAATAATTTCGGTGTTCCGCTTTGCGGAACGATTTTATATTTGTTTTTGCTATGCAAAAACACCTTAACTATTCAATTTTCATTATTCACTATTCACTAATTATTGTTTAGCGGCTCGCCGCTAAACAATAATTTTTCCGCATTAAGATGTGTGATTTTTTCCATATCGCTGTCACTTAATTTAAGGTTGTGGAGCAACCGCATTTCCATTTCAGCGGTGTGCCAAGGGGTATCTGTTCCGAAAAGCATTTTATCTGTGCCGTGTTTTTCGAGAATTTTTTCGGCATAATATTTTGGCATCATACTGTAGCCAAAAGAGGTGTCAAAATAAATATCTTTTCCGCACAAATGCGAGAGCACTCCCTGCCCGCAGTTGATTCCGCCCCAATGCGCCGCTATAACAGGCGAATCAAACCAAAGCAGCGCCTTTGCCATTTTTTCGGGGGTTGCCCCGTAAGGCGGAGCAAAGCCGTAATCAAAACCTGCGTGAAAAACAGTTATAAGACCGAGACTTGAAATCTTCTTATATATGGGCTTCATTTTCGGGTCATCAACATCAAAACCCTGATAATCGGGATGAAGTTTCACACCTTTGAGCCCCAAATCTTTTATGCGTTCGAGTTCTTCGAGAGCATCCTCGCTGTCAGGAAAAACTGAGCCGAAAGCAAAAACTTTTTGCTCATCGTTTATAGCCGCCGCAAAATCGTTTACACTTTTTTGCTGATGGGCGTTGGTTGCAATATTCAAAACCACTGACGCATCTGTATTATGCCTTTGCATACTGTCAAGCAGACCGCTGACAGTGCCGTCTGTGTGATAAATAAGCCCACCCGATGCGTCGGACAGTTTTTCTATAGCCTTTTGGGCTATTTTATCGGGAAAACAGTGGGTATGAAAATCTATAAGCACTAAAATCACCTCTTGAATATGATTGTAATTTTACTTCATTTTATACATTTCTTCTGTAGCAAGGCGGGCCTTTGCAACATTGGTCTTGCCTTTCGGGAAACAGTAATAAAGCCGTTTTTTGTCACCTATGCAGATAACATCACCTATCTCATACCAATAATAATCGGCATAAAGCCCGTAACAGGCTTTAACCCCTTGCGAGAATATGAGATTTCCGTCTTTATCGGTAAGAGAAAAACCGTCGAGGTTGTGAACAAGTCTGCCATTTCCGACCTTATAAATTGCTTTGTAATCTGCAAGAACACCGAGTTCAACCTCTGTATCAAGAGTATATGAGCCGTTCTCAATTTCTTTTTTAACACATTCTCTCTCCCAGTTGTACCAATCTGGAATGTGCGCAAATTCGGTTTCGCCCTCTATAGCATTCATTCTGCCGTATTTATCCATTTCATAGGTTTTACCGCAGGCTTTGCAGGTAAGTTTTGTGCCTTTGCCTACCGTTTCTTCGCATTTGCAGGCAGGACATTTATAAAGTATTCTCTCGAGATAATCCGCCCTGAAAGGCGCATTTACCTCGGTTTTTGTTTCATACTGACGGGCAAAGTTATCGAAAGTAAATTCGTGGTCGAGAATGTTACTTAATTCCTCTGCAGAAAGACGGGCGATATCTTCTTTGTTAAAAAGGCATTTTGCGTGGGCTGAAACCTTGACCTTGCGCTTTTGAAGTCCGTTATAAAGAGGGTCTCTCAAAAAAGCACCGTCGGTCATAACCGTTACAACAGGCACGTCCAGTTTTTTTATAAGCACACCGAGTTTTCTCGGCAAAGGTGTTGCACAGCCGTCAAAACTGTAACTCGCTTCGGGGTACATCAGAACACTCACCTTTTCTTTTTTGAGTGCGTGAATTATATCCCCGATAAGGGTTATATCGGTCACAAACTTGTTTGTGGGAATACAGCCGAGTTTTCGCATCAGAAAACTTTTGCCGACAAATCCGTCCGAAGTGCAGACAATGCAAAATCTTTTTGGAAAAAATATTCTGTAGGCTATTTCGAGGTCAATAAAACTCGAATGGTTCATAAGTATAAGGCAGGGTTCTTTTTTTAGTTCCTTTATCCCCTCACTTGTGAATTTGAATCTCGTTGCCCATAAATCAGGCAGGGAAATCAGCCTGATTAAAGCCCCGAGTATCCACCAAGGTTTCTGCGGTCGGCGGTGTTTTGGCGGTTTTATTTTTTCTATATATGAAAACGGCACTTTTTTAGTTCTGATTTTCATAAAATACCCTCCGCATTAAATCTCAAACTTTTATTATTTTACAATACATACCGAAATTATGCAAGTTGCTTTTGAAACTGCAATAAGTTATAATGATTGTAGTTAGTCGAAACGCTAAAAAGCGTTTCGATAAGCCACTTTCTAAGTGGCTTTAGCAAAATTAAATTATATTATTTAATTTTGCACAACACTCATTTCAATTGAAAAGGACAAATTTTTTCTAAAAATTTGTCACAAAATCAAAGATTTTGCGGCGAAACAATCCTGTTTCGCCTAACTTATTCAATTATAATGATATCATACGGGGTGATTTGATGAATTTATTATTTTTAATACTCTTATCTTTATGCTCTAACTGTTGGTTAGCGGTAAAACAATTTCCGCTTTTGCTTTTAATAATTTTACCATCTTTCCTGACTGTTAATTTTTTAGCGGGTATAACTGTAAAAACTGCTCCCACTAAAAGTATGAAACTTTGCGCTCACGGTGTTTCTTGCCTTAAATTATTCTCGTTTTCTATGATTATATCAGTTTTATATCACATTGGTTTAGTTTTTAATTTGCAAGGCAAAACATATATAGATTTTATTATAAGCACCATCGTCTGCATTATTGTATTGGCAATAATTTTCTGGAACGGGATAATAAGTGTTTACTGTACCTCTCGGCAATTGGGTATAAAACACCGAATAATAGGTATTATTTGCGGTCCGATACCTATCGCAAATCTTGTAGTTTTGGCAAAAATTATTAAAATAACTTCAAAAGAAATCAAAACGGAATATCAAAAAGAACTTATAAATCAAAAACGCAAAGATTTAAAAATCTGTAAAACAAAATATCCAATACTTTTAGTTCACGGTGTATTTTTCAGAGATTCTGATTTCTTCAATTATTGGGGAAGAATACCAAAAGAACTTGAAAGAAACGGTGCTACAATACACTATGGCGAACACGAGTCTGCTGCATCGATTGAAAACAGCGCAAAGGAACTTTGTGATAGAATCATAGAAATTATCCAAAGCACCAACTGCGAAAAGGTCAACATAATTGACCATTCGAAGGGCGGTCTTGACTGCAGATATGCGATAGAACATTTGGGCATTGCGCCTTTGGTCGCTTCGCTCTCTACGGTTAATACGCCTCACAGGGGCTGTCTTTTTGCGGATTTTCTTCTGGAAAAATCACCCGAAAACCTAAAAAACAAAATTGCCGATACATATAACTCAACCCTCAGAAAAATGGGTGATAAAAATCCTGATTTTTTATCTGCGGTAAACGACCTTACTGCTTCTGCTCGTAAAAAGTTTTTGGATTATCCCCAAAAAATAGAAGGTATCTACTGCCAAAGTATCGGTTCAGAGATGAAAAAAGCATCTAACGGAAAATTTCCACTGAATTTTTCCTATCATTTGGTAAAATATTTTGATGGGAAAAACGATGGGCTTGTAGCCGAAGAATCATTCAAATGGGGTGAAAAATACACCTATCTTACACCTACGGGTAACCGCGGTATTTCACATGGAGATATGATAGACTTAAACCGTGAAAATATTGACGGCTTTGATGTCAGAGAATTTTATGTTAAATTGGTAAGCGAACTCAAAACAAAAGGTCTGTGATTCAATAAATATGTATAAAACATTAAATGAACATTATAGAGAAAAATTCGGTTGCAAGGTATATAAACTGGCATTAGACGGCGGATTTACCTGCCCCAACCGAGATGGCACCTTGGGAGATAAAGGTTGTATTTTCTGCTCTGCTGCAGGCGGCGGCGATTTTGCCGAAAAGCAGTGTGACAGTATTGAAACTCAGTTAGAACGGGCAAAAATGAGGGTTGAAAACAAAATTAAAAGCGGAAAATATATCGCATATTTTCAGGCTTTTACAAATACTTATGCTGATGCAGAAACCCTCAAAAAACTTTATCTTGAGGCTATAAAACCTGATTATATTGTAGGTCTCAGTATCGGCACAAGACCTGACTGTATATCTTCGGAGACTTTAGAACTGCTTTGCGAAATAAATAAAATAAAACCTGTGAGCATTGAACTCGGTCTTCAGACTACTAACGAAAAAACCGCAGAATATATCCGCAGAGGATATAAAAACGAGGTTTATTTCGACGCTGTAAAACGGCTTAAATCAAAAGGTATTGATGTTGTTACACATATAATTATAGGTCTGCCTTATGAGACAGAAGAAGACGCTGTTAAAACCACGGCAGATGCAATATATGCAGGTACAAACGGTGTAAAATTCCATCTTTTACACATACTTAAAAATACCGACCTCGAAAAAGAATATGAAAACGGAAAATTCTCCTGTCTGTCCCTCGAAGAATATGCAAAAATACTTAAAAAATGTCTGTCTGTTTTGCCTCAAACTTGCATTGTTCACCGCATAACGGGTGACGGGGCTAAAAAAGATTTGGTAGCACCACTTTGGTCGGCAGATAAAAAAAGGGTATTAAACTATTTGAAAAATCAGGGTTTATGCTAAAAAACAATTGATAAACAGGCAAAATAGTGCTATTATTTAAAAAGCAAAATCAAAGGAGTAAAAATTATGAGTATCAGAATTGCTATTGTAGGCTACGGAAATTTAGGCAAAGGCGTTGAGTGCGCAATAAAGCAAAATCCTGACACAGAACTGTACGCCGTCTTTTCAAGGCGTGCCCCCGAAACGGTTAAAACCCTTACAGGGGCTAAAGTTTATCTGCTTGACGATATTATTAACCATAAAGATAATATAGATACGGTGATTATCTGCGGCGGCTCTGCTACAGACCTTCCCACCCAGACCCCCGAACTTGCAAAACATTTTAATGTTATTGACAGTTTTGATACCCACGCTAAAATTCCTGAACATTTCAGTAATGTAGATGCCGCCGCAAAGCAGGGCGGTAATACTGCTATGATATCTGTAGGCTGGGACCCTGGTATGTTTTCTCTCAACCGCCTTTATGCCGAGGCAATTCTGCCTGACGGCAAGGATTATACTTTCTGGGGAAAGGGCGTAAGTCAGGGTCATTCGGATGCGGTAAGAAGAATTGAGGGTGTGCTTGATGCAAGACAGTACACAATTCCCGTAGACGAGGCGGTTGACCGTGTTCGCAAAGGCGAAAATCCCGAACTTTCCACCCGCGATAAACACATAAGAGAGTGTTTTGTTGTAGCAGAAGATGGCGCAGATAAAGAGCGAATTGAAAACGAAATCAAAACAATGCCGAACTATTTTGCCGACTATAACACTATTGTTCACTTTATTTCTGCTGAGGAAATGAAACGCGACCACAGCGGTATCCCCCACGGCGGTATGGTGCTGAGAAGCGGTAAAACAGGTCTTCAATGCGAGCATACACATATTATAGAATATAAATTAAAACTTGATTCTAACCCCGAATTCACATCAAGCGTGTTTGTAGCATACGCCCGCGCGGTTTACAGAATGAATAGGCACGGCAATATCGGATGTAAAACTGTATTTGATATCCCTCCTGCATATTTATCCCCCAAATCTGCAGAGGAACTCAGAGCACATCTACTTTAATATTGAGGAGATATTATTTTGAGAATAGGTCACGGATATGATGTTCACCGACTGGTCGAGGGCAGACCTTGCATAATCGGCGGTGTTGAGATTCCCTTTGAACTTGGACTTTTAGGGCACTCTGATGCAGATGTCCTGCTCCATGCGGTATGCGATGCCCTGCTCGGAGCGGCGGCACTCGGAGATATAGGAAAGCATTTTCCCGATAACGATAATTCTTTTAAAGATATTGACAGCCGTATATTGCTTCGCAAAACGGTTGAACTTATAAAAGAAAAAGGCTATACTGTCGGCAATATCGATGCCACAGTTATAGCCCAGAAACCGAAACTGGCTCCCTTTATAGAGCAGATGAAGAAAAATATTGCATCTGACTGCAATATGAAAGAAGACTGTGTGAATGTCAAAGCCACCACCGAAGAGGGCTTAGGGTTTACAGGCGACCTTTCGGGTATATCTGCTCACGCCGTTTGCATAATAAAATAAGTCATAACAAGTGCAAATACTCCATATTATATATTGAAAACTGATATGGAGTATTTATTATGAAACTTTTTTTGATACTTACAAAGAAAAGCCTTGCTGTTATACTGGCGGTTACGGTTATTGCAC
>JAFVTZ010000096.1 GCA_017502965.1 Clostridia bacterium | reverse complement strand
CCCATGCGGCAGCCGACCTGAGTTGAAATACACACCGTATACCCGTGCTCATATTTCATAAAAACTGATTCTATATACTCCCCGTCAAACAAACGGTAAAGATATTTTACAGTTCCATCTATCCGTGATTCAAGTCTTCTCACAACCTGCACTCCTGCTATATAGCAGTTTTCCGCCAGAGTTTCACGCAGAGATTTCGGAAGATTGGTCATCTCATCAAAATTCGATACACCCGCGTGCAGCCATTTAAAAACCTGACCTGCCCTGAACTTGGGCTGACCGAGAGAGGAAAAATATGCCTCTAACTCTGCCGCTGTCATAGATTTTATATCGGTCTTAGCCAAAAAGGCTTTCCCCCTCTATTCCTTACTTTCCAGAAGGGCACAGTAAAATCCGTCAGTACCGTCAATATGCGGCATAAAGGTATGTTCATACACTTTACGGAAAGTATTATACTCCTTTTGGAAGCGAATTACAAGATTTTCATTTTCTTCCTGCCTTAAAGTGCAGGTTGAATAAAGTATTCTGCCGCCTTTTTTGAGATACTTTCTCGCGTTGCAGAGAATACTGTACTGTATTTCTTCGAGTTCTCTGAAATCACACTCAGGCTTATATTTTATATCGGGTTTTCTTCTCAGAACCCCAAGCCCCGAACAGGGAACATCGCAGAGAATACCGTCAAACTCGCCTAAAGATTTATCAAAAACCGTAGCATCAGCTACAGCGGTTTTTATTATACTGAGCCCCAGTCTTTTTGCACCCTCAGCGATAAGACCTGCCCGCTTTTCATAAAGGTCGCAAGCTATAATCTCGCCCTCGTTTTGCATAAGACCTGCCATTGTAAAACTTTTGCCGCCGGGAGCCGCGCACATATCGAGCACTCTTTCTCCCTTTTTGGGGCTGAGCACTCCCACGGCTCTTTGAGAAGCCTCATCCTGAGCATAGAAAAGCCCTTTTTTATAAAGGTCATTCTGAGATATATCCATACCGCCTTTTATTACAAGACAGTTATCATTTCCGCCCTTTTCGAAATCAATTTTTGCGTTTAAAAACTCTTGTTTTAAACTTTCGGCATCGGTTTTAATGTTATTAACCCTGATGCTAAGCGGCGGAGTTTTAAGACTTTCTTCAAGGATTTTCTTTGCGGTATCTATACCGTAATCCCTGCAAAAACTCTCACATATCCACAAGGGACAGGAATATTTTATGCTTAAATTCCCAGCAGTATCACCCTCGGGCAGAGAAAAGCCCTCCCGCAAAACCCCTCTCAGAACTGCATTGACAAAGCCCGCATTTCTGGATTCTTTGGATTTTTTAATTATTTTAACCGCTTCGTTAACCGCAGCACTTTCAGGGATTTTATCCATAAACATTATCTGAAAAAGTGCCGTTCTGAGTACTGCAAGGGTGAAAGGTGCAGTCTTTTTAAGCGGTGTTTTCATATATTTTGAAAGCACATAGTCTAAGGTTATTTTTCTGTCAAGCACACCGTAAACCAAAGCGGAAAACAAGGCTTTATCCTGCGGCGAAAACTCTGCTTCCTTTAAAAAAGCGGCAAGGGTTATATTAGAATAAGCATTATCCTTTTCGATTTTAAGTAGCGCCGATACCGCAAGTTTTCTTGGGTTAGTCATTTTTATCCACCGCAGTGCCGTCCGGAATCTGATTGCCGTTTAAAAACTGCTTTGCAAACATTGGCTTTGAGCCTTCGGGCTGAAGTTCGAGAATTTCGAGCGAAGAATCTTTGCAGGAAACATAAAGTTTTCCGTCAACCGAAAAAATACTGCCGGCACACTTTTCGGTTTTAATTCCTTCCACAGCAGAAATTACCTTGATTCGTTTGCCGTTTAAAAAGAAATATGCACAAGGCCATGAATAATAACCTCTTACAGCGCAGGATAGTTCTTTTGCAGTTTTATTAAAATCAAGCAAAGCCATTTCCTTTTTGATAATAGGAGCATAAGTTGCCTCTGCTTCGTTCTGCTTTTTAGGTGTAACTTCTCCTCTTTCGAGTTTTGAAAGGGTGGAAACCATAAGGTCGGCGCTGACAACTGACAAACGCTCAAAAAGTTGTTCGGCAGTTTCGTTTCCACCGATTTTCACCTTTTCGGTTTCTAAAATATCGCCCGTGTCCATACCTTTATCCATATACATTGTGGTAACGCCCGTTTCGGTTTCACCGCAGACTATGCACCACTGAATGGGCGATGCTCCTCGGTATTTCGGAAGCAGGGAAGCATGCCCGTTTATACAGCCGTATTTCGGGATATTTAAAATTTCTTCGGGCAGGATTTTACCGTAGGCTACAACCACTATTGCATCGGGAGCAATATCCTCTAAAATCTGCTTTGCAGAGCCATCTTTCAAAGTTTCAGGCTGATAAACGGGGATATTATGCTCCAACGCACAGACCTTTACAGGCGGTGCTGTTAAAATATGCTTTCTGCCCACAGGTTTATCAGGCTGGGCGAAAACCGCACAAACCTCGTGACCTGCTTCAATAATCTTCTCAAGGGTTTTCACCGCATAGTCGGGAGTACCCATAAAAACAATTCTCATAAATCGGACCTTTGCTTTCCGTGTCTCAACACAAATTCAGTTTGAAAGAAAATTATTCACAGTGCTGTTTTGCAGTGAGTGGTGCTGTACAAAAGTACCGCCCCGAACAAAAAACTGTGCTGTGGATAATTTTACTCAAACTCTATCGATATATAATATTCCGTCCAGATGGTCTATTTCGTGGCAAAGCGCTCTTGCCTTAA
Source organism: Clostridia bacterium (assembly GCA_017502965.1). Classification (GTDB taxonomy): domain Bacteria; phylum Bacillota; class Clostridia; order Oscillospirales; family Acutalibacteraceae; genus UBA737. The sequence goes on along the minus strand of JAFVTZ010000096.1, from coordinate 1,149 downwards.
AGCCCTCTGCCGAAATTGTGAAGTTATTACCGTTTCTGTCCTGAGCGCGGACGGTTACTTTCATCGGTCTTTTAACCTCTTCAAAGCGGTCGGGTATAGAAAGACAGCCTTCACTGCCAACCTGCTTTCCGCTTTTTTCGGTTATAACAGGGTTTACAAGTTCGATAATACCGTCCCCGATATCTACAATACAAACCCTGCGCAATATTCCGACCTGAGGTGCCGCAAGACCGACACCCTCTGCTTTATACATAGTATCAGCCATATCGTCAAGAAGGGTTGCCAACTTATCGTCAAAGACCATTTGTGTGCGGCAGACCTTTCTCAGCACATCGTCACCTAATTTTACTATATTCCTGATTGCCATTTTAATCACCTTTATATAATTGTCTCGGGGTTGATATCCACCCACACGGCGGCATCTCCCGAAAGTTTTATATCTAAAGCCTTTTTCAGCATTTTTCTGAATTCAGCATTGTTTCTGCATTTAATCATCATACGGTAGCGGTAGCGCCCCTGAACTCGCGGTATTGAGGCAGGCGACGGTCCTAAAATTATTAGTTTTACGCCTTTATGCTCGCTTTCAATAAGTTTTTTAATTTCATTGAAAACACCTTTTACCGCATTTTCGGCATTTTCCCGCAAAGTTGCTCTTGCGCTTACAACGCATATATCGCAATACGGGGGATATACCATAAGTTTTCGGGTGAGAATTTCCTCACTGTAAAAAGTATCGTAATCCTGACGCTTCGCAAGTTCTATGAGATTACTGTCAGGGTCGATAGTCTGAACTATGGCCCTTCCTCTGCTTTCCCCTCTGCCCGCTCTACCGACTACCTGAGTAAGCAGAGAAAAAGTGCGTTCAAAACTTCTGAAATCCTCGCTGTACATCGCCCTGTCCGCTCCCAGAACTCCCACAAGAGTTACATTCGGGAAATCAAGACCTTTTGCCACCATCTGTGTACCGAGCAGGATATCATACTCACCTTTAGCAAAACTCGAAAGATAGTTTGAATAAGAATCTCTCGACATTGTGCTGTCAGCATCGAGCCTTAAAATACGGGAAGCAGGGAAAAGACTTTTCAGTTCCTCTTCTGCTTTCTGGGTTCCAAGACCTGTGAACTTCATATGCTTTGACCCACATTCACT
>JAFVTZ010000095.1 GCA_017502965.1 Clostridia bacterium | reverse complement strand
TCAATTAACTTTGTAGGTTGTTGGTTAGCGCGTCCTTTACCTTACATACTTATTATATCATAGAGGGTCGAAAATGCTGGCACAAAACTGTGCGAGGACTAAAAATTGCAAAAAAATAAAAGCAACTTTTTTCAAGTTGCTTTTGGTGTGGGAGCGGTTTCAATTTGTTTTAATTTATGCTGATTTATACTAATTTAAAACAGATACTTTTTACCTATGCCGCATTATTCTATTTAACGCATTTTTATACTGCATTTGCCGCTAAACTTATCAAGTAGATTTATTTCATTAACCTGCTTTGCAACATCACTTACAAGCAGATTTATGTAATTCTGTGTTATTTCAAGGCTACTATGCCCAAGCAAGCGCGAAAGTGATACAACATTCCCACCGCTTAAAATCCAATGTTTCGCAAATGTGTGTCTGTATCTGTGTATGCCTGTTGTTTCAACACCGCGCCGCTTGTTGTATTCATAAAGCATGTGATAAGAAGTGCTTTTTACAAGTTGTTGTCCGAAAACATTACAAAACAAAAAATCTTCTTTACTTTTGTATTGTCTATATTTCAAGTATTCACTTAATATATTTATCATTGTTAGGTTGAGCGGCACAATTAGCGGCTTTCTGTTCTTTGTTACATTAACATATACCACATGATTATCAAAATCAATGTCTTTTACTTTAATAAACATTAAACTGCGTTGTCTTACACCTGTGCAGAATAAAAAGTTTGTCATTACCCAACATTGATATTCTGTAAATGAACACTTTTTTACATTTGGCTTTGCCAACAAAGTTTTTAGTTCATCATCTGTGTATGTTTCCACATGGTTTTTATCGACCTTTATCGCCTGCATTTTAAAAGGGGATAAATAACCCTCATTCATTAGAAAATGCATTGTAGTAATAAAATCACGCAAATATGAGTTAATACTAACATCATTGTTTAATGTCTTGCGCAAATGTAACACATAACTGTTATATGACTTTTCTGTTATTTGTTCTATTGGTGTTTCAGGCTCAAAAAATTTATAGAACTGTGTGTAACTTTGTTTGTAGTGATTGATTGTGCCTTGTCTTAAATTGCGTTGTCGGCAATTATCAAGATATTTGTTGCACCCTTGCTCAAAAGTAATTGAATTTGTTGTTTGCATTTGTAGTCTTCTCATTTCCAAAACCTCACATAAAAAATTGGACACATCATAGGTAAAAACCTTAAAATGATGTGTCCAACTGTTATTTGTTCGATTTTTTTGAATGGGTTAGTTTATGAGGTTGTGAAAAACCGCATAAATCCTTATTTATTAAGTGCTTCGTTAACTGCAACTGCACAAGCAACAGTCATACCAACCATTGGGTTGTTACCAGCACCGATAAGACCCATCATCTCAACATGAGCAGGAACAGAGCTTGATCCTGCAAACTGAGCGTCAGAGTGCATACGGCCCATTGTATCGGTCATACCGTAGGAAGCGGGGCCTGCTGCCATATTGTCAGGGTGGAGAGTACGTCCTGTACCGCCGCCTGAAGCTACAGAGAAGTATTTCTTGCCCTGCTCGATGCATTCTTTCTTATATGTGCCTGCAACGGGATGCTGGAAGCGGGTGGGGTTGGTGGAGTTACCTGTAATGGAAACATCAACACCCTCTTTGTGCATTATAGCAACGCCTTCGCGAACATCGTCAGCACCGTAGCAACGAACTTTAGCGCGTTCGCCGTTTGAATAAGCGGTTTCTTCGACTATCTCGAGTTCACCGGTATAGTAGTCAAACTTAGTCTGAACATAGGTAAAGCCGTTGATTCTGGAGATAATCTTAGCAGCGTCTTTGCCAAGACCGTTAAGAACAACACGGAGAGGTTCTTTACGAGCCTTGTTTGCGCTTCTTGCCAAGCCGATAGCACCCTCAGCAGCAGCGAAAGATTCGTGACCTGCGAGGAAAGCAAAACATTTGGTTTCTTCACGGAGAAGCATTGCACCGAGGTTGCCGTGGCCAAGACCAACCTTACGGTCGTCAGCAACAGAACCGGGGATGCAGAAAGACTGGAGACCTACGCCGATTTTTTCAGCAGCTTCAGCAGCGCTCTTTACTTCATCCTTAATAGCGATAGCGCAACCTACAACATAAGCCCAGGCAGCGTTTTCGAAGCAGATAGGCTGAATTCCTTTAACGATATTGTAAGCATCAACGCCTGCTTTATCGCAGATTTCCTTAGCCTCTTCAATGGAAGAAATGCCGTGTTTAGCGAGTTCTGCGTTTATTTGATTTATTCTTCTGTCATAACTTTCAAATAATGCCATTGTTCATTTCCTCCTTAATTATTCTTCACGGGGGTCGATGAGTTTTGCAGCATCATCAACGCGACCGTACTGTCCGCTGGCTTTTTCCAAAGCCTCATTAGCGTCCATACCTTTTTTGATCATATCCATCATTTTGCCGAGGTGAACGAACTTGTAACCGATAATGGTTTCATTCTCGTCAACAGCAATCTTTGTGATATAGCCTTCAGCGAGTTCTAAGTAACGGGGACCTTTTGCAAGAGTTGCATAAGTAGTACCTACTTGCGAGCGAAGACCTTTACCGAGGTCTTCAAGACCTGCGCCTATGGGAAGACCGTCCTCAGAGAAAGCGGTCTGTGTACGACCGTAAACAATCTGGAGGAAGAGTTCGCGCATAGCGGTGTTGATAGCATCGCAAACGAGGTCAGTATTAAGAGCCTCGAGGATGGTTTTACCAACAAGGATTTCAGAAGCCATAGCAGCAGAGTGGGTCATACCCGAACAGCCGATGGTTTCAACCAAAGCCTCCTGAATGATACCCTCTTTAACATTAAGGGTAAGTTTGCATGTGCCCTGCTGAGGTGCACACCAACCGATACCGTGGGTAAGGCCGGAAACATCTTTAACTTCCTTAACCTGAACCCATTTGCCCTCCTCCGGAATGGGAGCGGGACCGTGATATGTGCCTTTAGCAAGCGGACACATATTTTCTACTTCATGTGAATAGTTCATATATGGTACTCCTTTCAGAATTTATATATCACATTATAATAATTATACCAAAAAACGACATAAAACACAATAGCCGAGAGTTAAAAATTTAACGGAATTTTTTAAAAAATATAGTGCTTTTAGTTCAAATAAGGTTTCAGAATATTAAAGTTGAGCCATAACACTGTTAAAATAATCTTCAGCGGAATTTTTCACGGCGTCAATAAGTTCTGTATTCTGAGAAAAATCCGAGTCTGACGAAACAATTTTCAAAATTTCGGCTTTGGCGATTTCTGTTCTGCCTAAAATCAGGTTTACGAGTTCTTTAACATCGGTATTTTCAGAAACTGATGTTAAATTGTTGCAATATGTAGCCGCGGTGATTACGATTTTTCCTATTATCTGTGAGCCGTACTCGGCATCTTCGGATATATTTGCCTGCTTTTTAACTTTTTCTTCAAGTTGTTTCAAAGGCTCACTTTGAAGTTGCGCCTTTTTAAGTGCCTCGTTTTCATTTTTTAGTATGTCAATCTCTTTTTTGAGGTTTTCGTTTTCCTGCATTGCTTCTTTGAGTGCTAACTGTGCCGCATCAAGGCGGTTGAATAGGTCTTCGCTGAGTTTCAGAAGTTTCTTTTTTCTCATTTATAACACCTGCCACACTAAATAAATTTTTTAAGTTTTTTCCATCGGCTTAAAAGCACTAAAATCAGAATTGCGAGCATACTGCCTGCAAAGTCTATACACACATCTCTTATTTCACCGCTTCTGCCGGGGACAAAAATCTGATGAATTTCATCACTTATTGCATACAAAAGGCAAATTGCTGCGCTGATAGCAGTTCTGAGTGGGAAGGGAACAGAGGTATAAGTTATGACACTCAGAAAAGCAAGACCACCTAATACGCCGTAAAGAGTAAAATGAGCGGTTTTTCTTACGATAAATTGCAGGGATTCAATAATGCTTTCCTGTTCTAAAACCGAAATTTCATCAAAATCAGCAATAAAAATTTTTGCCAGAAATTCAATCACACCGCCGCTTGTTGCAGAGGATTCGGATGCTGTTGCGGCAGAAAGAGAGAAAATAAGAATCATCCACCCTACAAGCAGAACTGTTACAGTAATTCTGAATATTTTCATAACTTAACCTCAAAAAAGTACCGCCACCGCCATTTTGACGGTGACGGTATAAATTTAATAATATTTATCAGCCTGCACTCTTAAAGTAATTCAAAGGATTTACCCAAGAATTGTTTACAAGAATACCGAAATGCAGGTGATAGCCTGTTGAACGGCCTGTAGTTCCTACATAGCCGATAACCTGACCTTGTTTTACATGTTGACCGTTTCTTACAGCAACGCTGTCCATATGAGCGTAATAAGCCTTATAATTTGAGGTTTTTCCGTTGATTTTGATTTTTCCGTGATCAATAGCAACATAGTTTCCGTAACCGCCGCCGCAACTACACATAGGTCTCTTTGAACGGTGAGGGCAACTTGAATAAACAATGTAAACATCACCGTCAGCCATAGCGACAATGGGTTTACCGTAAATTCCGCCGCCTGCGATATCAACGCCGTTGTGCATTCTTCCCCATCTGGAACCGTAATAAGAGCTTATTGAGAAACAACTTGGAACGGGCCATGCAAGACCGGAGTTCGGGTTTATAAAGTTTTTGCCCGAACTGGAACCTACAATTTTATTAAGTTCCTTTTTCTTTGCAGCAATTTCGGCCTCAATTTCCTTATTGTCAGTTTCAACATCCTTTTGCTCGGATGCGATGCTGTTAAGTATTCCTGCAGCCTCATTTTCCTGTGCTTCAAGTTCTTTTTGCTGAGCGGCAATGGTTTCTTTAATCGCGACCTGGCTTTCAAGCAGTTTTTCATTTTCTGCTATTTTTACGCTGATTTTATCAATTTCTTTTACAATATCTTCAATCATTGCGCGGTCACGTGCAGAAACAGAAGCGGTGAGTTGAGAAAGCTGGAGATAATCGGAAAAAGAATCCGCTCCTAAAAGAATACTTATCGAACTGTCAGAACCGCTCATATAAATTGCTCTGATTCGTTTTTTGAACTGGAGTTTCAGATCGTCTATCTGGTTGTTCATTTTATCGATTTCGGCTTTGTTTTCGCTGATTTTTCCGTTTATTGAGTCAATCTCACGGTTGCAACGAAGAATCTGAGCCTGAGTGTTCGAAATTTTCTTCTGAATGGCGTCAACAATAGCCTGCTGACCTGCTTTTTTGTTTTTAAGGTCCTTAATTTCTTTTTCGAGTTTTGCAGACTGGCTTTGCAAAGCTGCTATATCTTTTTCTAACTGAGATTTAGAAGCAGCAAGTGCTGTAAAACCGCAGGAAAAAGAAATTATAGTTATAATTACACAAAGTATTAAAGAGATAATACTTCCGGTAGTTTTTTTCATAAATCCTCCTGATGTACTAAATTGCAGCAAATTCACTGCCTTCGCGGCGCAGATATTTGCTTATCATAATAACACTGCCTAAAATACCTGCAAACACACCGATACCGATAAATACGAGCAACAGCCAAAGGGCTACGTCTCCGTATTTTACAATTTCTGATGTGCCGAGTGTGGTGATAATGGTTTCGGTCGCTACCCTGTAGCAGAAATATAGCAAACCTTCGGCAATAAGCGCAGAAATAATACCGATAAGCACACCCTCAACAACAAAGGGAATTCTTACAAATGCATCGGTAGCGCCTACGGCTTTCATTATGCTGATTTCAAGTTTGCGGTTATACATTGTAACACGGATGGTATTTGAAACGATAACCAGTGAAATTACCATAAGAATGGCTATTATCCATATACCAGCTACGCCGACACCGTTCTTTATTGCGGAAATTTTGTCAGCGAGGTCGCTCTGTGACTGGATAACATCAATGCCTTCAAGTTTCTGTATCTTCTCAACTGTTTCGCT
>JAFVTZ010000094.1 GCA_017502965.1 Clostridia bacterium | reverse complement strand
CTTGAAATACCAGGTTGTGCAAGGCAACAGACCTGTTGTTGCATCAACTACGCCGTCGGGTGAAAGGTGGTTATGGTCGGGGTTGCTGCAGTATGTACCCTTGGCGACATAGCCTTCGCCGAGAGTTTTGCCCAGATCAGCAAAGGTTGCGCCCATTGCAGGAGATGCGGCGTGGATAACTCTGTCTGCATTGGTAGTCTTGTAATCCTTGCAAAGCGGGAAAAGGTTGACATCGTAGCAGGCGAGGTTGAAAATCTCACAGCCCGTATCACGCAGGGCAAAGAGGTTTTCCTCAAAGTTTGCTCTTGCATTCATAAAGTATTCTACATCTTCCAGAATGCCTGCAAGCTCGGGCTTGCCCTCAAGCCACATTTTCTTTGCCTCGGCATAATATGCATCGGGACAAAGTGCCCATATCATTGTTGTGCGCAGTGCCGCAACATCGACAAGGCCGTTTGCAAGACCCGAAAGGGCGGATTTGAGCACATCCGTCGGGAGAATACGGAGCACCATATTCAGCAGATATGCAAGCGGTGTTTCACCCATAAGGGTGACTAAAAGCTCCTCATAGAGAGTGTTGTCATCGTAGAAAACGCTGAGGTTGCCTGTGAGCAGGTCGCCGATGATATTCGAGCCGTCAATGGCAGGAATAACAAAAACCATCTTACGGATAAGCTCGTAATCCTCGGGGTACATTTCAAGGTAGTTTACTGCAATTGTACCGCCGAGGCTGATATGGCAGAGCTTGACCTGACCGTTGGGTGACTTGGGAAGCACAACATCGTGGATGTAGTGGTGAAGCTTTTCGGTTTCGTACATAACGTCGCCGAGTGAATCGTAGCCGAAGTAGTAAACATCGTCCTCACCTACGATTTCGCTGAGCTCCTGAATGGGCAGGAAGGTGTAGTATTCCTCTCTTACAGCCTCGGGAAGCTCACTCATAGGCATTTCGTAGCAGGGTACAACGATATCCTGAATATACTTACCCGTGTTATCCTTTTCAACGAGGCTGAGTGCGTTGTACGTACCCTCATACATAGCCTGAGTAAGACCTATATCCTGCCTTGTTACGATAGAAGCAAGCATATTGGGCAGCGCTCTTTTGACAAGCGGCATAACGTCAATTTCAAGCGGCCAGCCCGTGACGTAGCCCGTTTCGTCGGGCACCCAGTTGCCGTTTTCGTCAACAAGGTAGGTGTTGTTCTGGCTCATACCGTGGACGATGATAACCGGTGTTTCGGTATCATAATCGGGTGTGTAGCCCGTGCCGCTTGCCGAAGCGCAAACAGTCAGCGCCATTGCAAGGGCGAGAACAATACATATTACTCTTTTAAATTTCATAGCTGTTTTTCCCCTTTATGTGTAATAAAGAAATTTTACCAAATTAATACAGAAAACTCAATGCGATTATATCACAAGGTTTAACTGTTATTTTCGGTGATTTGCACAAATGGAATACTTTTTTAAAACTACTTGACATTAGAACAAATGTTCGATAGAATTTAACGTTAGAGAAGTTAATTTCATAAAAAGGAGAATAGTTTTAAAAAAATTCTCAAAAAAGAAAAATAAAAAACGAAAAGGAAAAAATGTCAATTAATTACAACAGTTCATTACGGTAATCAACGAAACCAAAGCATATGAATAATTAAATGGGGTGATAAAAATATGGCAAATATTGCTTTTGAAACTGCGGCTACATTTGTTTCGGGCGTACTGAAAAACTCCGCTTATTTAAGCATCCTTGCGGATAAACTTGCACAGGGCAATTCGATTTACCTTAAAACCCTCGGCTTTTATGTTGAAGGGGACGGCGGCGGTGCGTGCTATAAGGTTATTGGTCCCGTTTCAAGTAACACGCCGATATCTTTTGACAGCACAACAGCTTTGTTCTATGCAGACGGATGCTTTGGGATAGGAAATAGCGAAACAACAAGCAACAACCCCATTGCATTTCGTATTTTACCGCAAGACAACAGTATTAAAGCAGAGCAATTCGGCGTGCTATCTATAGAAGAAACTGCATTAGATTTTTTAACGCGAATAGAATACAATTCGCAAATGCTTAATCTTGCAATTAATTATGCTGCAACAAACGGTAAAAAGCTAACCTTTTCAAAACGAAAAAAGATTTTTCTCGGCACAAAAAATTCATTGAGTTTGCGAAATAAAATATACATAGACGGCAACGGTGCCGAACTGCAAATTTACTATGAATCCAACAGTAATAAAGAAAAAGGTCTTTTCGTTTCAGAGGGTCAAGATAAGCCAAGCCTCGAAGACATCTATGTTAAAAATCTTAAACTTATAGGCAGAAGAATTTCAGCAACCGAAGGATTTGATGACCAGGCTTTTCACATAAACGCAAAAAACTTTACGGCTGAAAATGTAAGCATTTCACAGTTCGAGTACGGCTATCACAATTTTGGTGCAAGCATAAGCAAGAATTATGAATTACCACCTATAACGAGTGAAAACTGGCTGATAAAAAACTGTCGAATAAAAAACACAACCACCGGCTTGCATACTAATGAAATTAATGGTATAATAATAAAAAACACAGATATATTTGGTTATTACACTCAAAAATACGACCACAGTCTTTATTGGGGCTCAAACTGTTCAAACATACGTGTTTCCGCCAGTCGGCTTGGCTATAATAACGGCGGCGCAGTACACAAAAACTATTCACGAGGAAGTAAAGCATACAAAAAATATGATGCATCCCGAAACCAGTTTTATACCGATCTTTTGATTCATAATGTAGAAACTTGCTGGATGTTCGGTATGATAAGCGAAAACACTATGTGCGACAGTAACTTAGCAACGTGTGTTAATCGCATACTTGTTAATGAAGGCTCAGTTAACTGCATTATATCCAATTGTGATATCAGCCAAACAAGAGACGACAGCAATCTTTACCAAGCTTCTCCGGATCCTTCTTTTGTAACTATTGAGGATGCCTCCCGCTTTTGGATGCAAAACTCAAAGATTCACCATAAAGGTTTAATTAATAAAAATGGTTTCGGCTCCGATTTGTATTATTGGAACATTTGCAGCACTTCCCCGGAAAAGCGAGCTTTTTTGGGAGCTAACAACGACATAGCAAACATTGTTTTGAAATTTTCGGGTTGCACTATTGAAAATCTCCGCCAAGAAACTACGAATTATATCGCAATCACAACCGACAAGCCATTAAAAGTTGAAGAATATTGGGATAATTGCTTATATTCATATGACACAATTTCATCATTATGGAAACTATATTGCATAAACAATATTCCTTCAGGCATATGTGTAAGAAACTCGTCAATAATAAACCGCCAAGAAATTGCTTTCAACACTATTAATGCACCGTTTGTATACCAATGCTCAGCGGGTAATTGCAGTTGCTTAACAGAAGCAGGTTGTCAGTTAAGCAAGACAACAGTATTGCCCTGGTTACACTTGGAAAACGTGTTGTTAGATAACGCTTTCTTCCCAAACACAGAAAATGAATGGAATTATATTATCAACACCGCCAATGAGACACAAACTACTATTTCAGATGCCGTAAACATAAGCAATTCGTATGTATTTAACTGTTATAAAGTACTCGATAACATCCGGACACCTATAAACAACTTAATGCGTATTAAATAAAACACCAAAAGGAGTGATAAAACAATCCACAGTATCTTTTTCGGTATGGTACATCGTCCTTGGAGAGGGACGCTAATAATTACTACTTTATTACACGAGGAGTGTAGATAATGAAGAAAAAGTGCTTATCTTTTATCAAGGTTCTGTTTATATTTCTGATTGTTTTTTCACTTTCTGTTTCGTCGGTAAGCGCTATGAGCTATTACGGCGTTATGGGCGTTGACTGGTTTGTTGAAAACGTTGACGGCATAGATTATGCCTATACAGTAAAAGACGGCGAAGCCACAATTATCCACATTCGTACCAACTACAGCGGACCGGATGAAATTACCATTACCTTGCCAACAACTCTCGGCGGTTATCCCGTAACAACAATAGGTACAGGCAAGAAAACGGGTGGATACATAAGGAGCGTTTTTGACCCGGCAAAATATCCCGACGGATACGATACGAGAGCGGATAAATACTTTTTTTCCCATATTATTATCCCGGAAGGATATGAATATATTGCAGCGGGCGCTTTCGATTATTGTTACGTTGAACTCTCTATTCCCAAAAGTATGAAGGAAATAGTTAGTAACAACGACTTCTGTGACTTTCGTATTTACAGCAATATCAAGGATACAATTATTCTTCCCGAATGTAAAATGACACCCGATTACCACTTTTATTACGAAACGTACATCGCACATTTCTATGAAAAAATCGTAGCTTCCTCCAGATTTCCTGAAGCAGCTTTATCTTGTTTTTACTGGGAATACGGCTTTTCGGGATTCGACGGCGAAATGTATCTGCCCGCAAACCTGAGTGCAAAATCGGTATATGACACATTTTTCGTATATCTTTCTGAGGAAGGTTACAACGGAGAAGGCGGAATAATACAGACCGATGTACCCGCTATAATTCATTGCGCACCGGACTGTGAATGGCTGTCTGTTTTTGACACAGAAACATGCTACGGTGATTTTTCATATTGGGACCAGATTGTAACCGATGTTGTGCCGGCAACCTCGATTGCCTTTGACCGTAAAACGGTATATATTAACACCGGCACATATCAAGATATTGAAGCAAAAACTTATCCCTCAGAAGCACTTTGGACAGCCTGTGATTATGTTTCAAGCAACCCTGATATTGTTAAGGTTGACGAGTATTCGGGCAGAATAACAGCCCTGCAGGAAGGCACGGCAACAATAACCGCAACCCATTGCGAACGCGGCTTTACCGATTCGTATAACGTAGTAGTTCTTCCCGAGGGAACGGAGCTTACGCCCGACGAACCCACGCCCGACGAACCCACGACCGAGGAACCTACAACCGAGGAACCTACAACTGAGGAACCTACAACTGAGGAGCCCACAACTGAGGAACCTACAACTGAGGAGCCCACAACTGAGGAACCTACAACTGAGGAGCCCACAACTGAGGAACCTACAACTGAGGAACCTACAACTGAGGAGCCCACAACTGAGGAACCTACAACTGAGG
>JAFVTZ010000093.1 GCA_017502965.1 Clostridia bacterium | reverse complement strand
GTCAGGGCAGACAACATAACTCATATTTTCAACTATTCCGAGTACGGGAATGTTCATCATATCAGCCATATTATAGGCTTTTTTAACTATCATTGAAACAAGGTCCTGCGGAGAGGTAACAATAACCGCACCGTCAAGAGGAAGACTCTGGAAAACAGTAAGAGGAACATCGCCGGTTCCAGGGGGACAGTCAACAAACAAAAAGTCAAGGTCACCCCAGACAACATCTGTCCAGAACTGCTTTACTGCCCCTGCAATAACAGGTCCTCTCCAAAGAACGGGGGATTCTTTTTCTGCAAGCATAAGGTTTACAGACATAAGTTTAATGCCGGTTTTGGTTTCTGCCGGTAAAATACCTATCTCGTTTTGCATAGCGCGGGAGTTTATGCCGAAAGTTTTAGGAATGGAAGGTCCTGTAATATCGGCATCAAGAATTCCGACTTTGTAACCCTTTCTCTGCATAAGCACTGCGAGCATAGAAGTCACCATAGATTTTCCTACGCCGCCTTTTCCGCTTACAACTCCTATAACGTGTTTAATATTATTGTATTCCCCTGTGGGAACAAGCAGGCTTTCTGCCTTTCTGTCCGCACAGTTTGACGAACAGGAAGAGCAATTTCCCGAACAGCCTTGTGAATTTGTTTGTGACATTAAAAAGACTACCTTTCATATTGATTTTCTAATAAGTATTATACCTTATATTTTACAAAAAGCAAGGTAAAAAAATATATATTGTAGGGGCTGGCGTCCTCGACAGCCCGTTAAAATTCGGCTGTGATTAAAATTTCAACCTCGTCGCTCATGCCGCGACGGGCACACCCTTTCTTATGTAGGCGAAAAGAAAGGGTGGAAAGATTCGCCTTGAAAGGGGGATTTCGATTCCCCCTTTAGGTGTCGGATTGCAACTAACATAAAAAAGCCTTTCAAAAATAAGAACAAAGTTCTTAATTGAAAGGCAAGTTTATACTAAATTTTAAATTTTTTTCTCCGACACCGTATTCCCCCTAAACGACAAGGACTTCGTCCTTGACCTATTCTTCAGTAAAGATATCGGATAGAATAAAATACAAGTTAAATCAATTGTCCATTACAAAAATCTTTCTCCGCAGAGGTTATTTTAACCTTTCTGATTTCGCCGTCAAGAGGGGTGTCGGAGTTAACCGTTACACGGGAGTAATTTTCGGTATATCCCTCGCATAAACCGTTTTTATGGGTTTCAAATAAGACCGAAACAGTTTGACCGATAAGACTTTCGAGAAAATTTTTCTCACTTTTTGCCGCGGCTTCAATCATAAGTTTACTGCGGCGGCTTTTTTCGGCATTTGTAACCTGATTCGGAAGATTATAGGCAACTGTGCCAAAGCGCCTTGAATAAGCAAAAACGTGAGACTTTGCAAAAGCGGTTTTTTCAAGAAAAGCAAGGCTTTGCTGAAATTCCTCTTCGGTTTCGCCTGCAAATCCAACCATAATATCGGTAGTAATTGCGGCATCGGGAAACATTTTGCGGATTCTTTCAACAAGGTCGGTATAAAATGCGGTATCATAATGCCTGTTCATTCGTTTAAGTGTGCGGTCGCAACCCGACTGCAAAGACAAATGAAACTGCGGGCAGAATTTTTTCTGCGCTTTAAAACGGAACAACATTTCATCACTTATATGGTCAGGTTCAAGGGAGCCCAGCCTTACCCTTTTAATTCCATCTACAGAGCAAACTGCATCCACAGCGTCGCAAAGGTTTATGTCTTCCCCCTGCCCGTAAGAGGTGAGATTTATCCCTACAAGCACCGCCTCAATAAAGCCTTTTTTTGCAAGTGCTTCGGCTTCGCGTTTTATGTCTTCAACAGGTTTTGAGCGCACATTTCCTCTTGCAAATGGTATTATGCAGTAAGTGCAGTATCTTTCGCAACCGTCCTGAATTTTCATATAAGCGCGGGTTCTTTCGGCAAAATCGGTTATATCGGGAGTGTTGAATTTTTCCCGCTTTGTGTGAGGAGAAACCTCGAAAATCTTTTCTCCTTCACGAAGAAACCGCCCAGTTAAGGCAACTGTATTTTTAATATCGGTATTTCCTGTCACTATATCCGCATCAGACAGTTCCTTTGAAATTTCCGAAAACGCCTGAACCATACACCCTGTAAGCACTATTACAGCATTTGGGTTTTCTCTGCGAAAACGCCTCAGCGCCTGACGGGTTTTGCGGTCGCTTTCTGCAGTTACTGTGCAGGAATTTATAACCACCGCATCAAAAGGCGCATTTTCTGAAACAGCAGTATGCCCTGCCTTTTCAAATTCTTCTCTGAGGCTTTCTGTTTCGTACTGATTAACTTTACATCCGAGCGTATAAAAATATATATTCATAAAATCTCCTAAAAAAATCCGTTTACCAGTATATTATATAACGGTGAACGGATTTTTTCAACATCAGTCTTTGAGATATTTTGCTTTAAATACGGGTGCGAATATAAGAGAGAGTACAGTGCCCACGACAGCAACCCCCGTCCATACTCCAATAGTGGGTTTCCAGCCCAAAGTTTCGGTAAGCAGGGCTATTCCGTAGGTTGAAACCGCACTGCCGATATAGGTGCAGGCGTTCAAAATTCCTGAAATGAGGGATACAAAACCTGTGGATTTGAAGTATGAGGGCACAATCTGTATAAACAGATAGTTCACTCCGTGCATACAGCCTGTAAGCAGAGCCGAAAGAAAAACAGAACACATAGCATTTTTGCCTGTGCTTATAAGAAGCAGAAGTGAAGACACCGCTCCTGCAAAGAAAATTATTCCGGCGCAGGTAAGGGTGTTATTAAAGCGGTGGGTGTAGATATGTGCTGTGAGTTTTATGCAAACCATAGTGAAAAAAGGGAGTATAACACCCGTCAGAATAGAAATAGAATTCGAAAGATTATAGGTTTCTGAAATATAGGTAGGCATCCAGGTGGTTATGCCGTCCCTCAGCGACCCCTGACAGATTATTCCTATCATAATCGCAATCATTAAAGGTGAGAATATTATTTTTGTAATTCCCTTTGAGGTTTGTTTTTTGCGAAGTTTTATAACCTCAATTTCCGGGCAGAGTTTATACCATATAACAGAGGTTATAAATCCGCACATAGCACAAAAAACAAATACAAATTTCCATGAACATACTGAAATGATAAGCGGAGTTATTATATAAACTGCCATTGTTCCTGCGGCGCCGCCATAAGAAACAGTAACGGTTGCATCAACATATTCTTCAGGGGTTAAAAGATTTACCATAAGTCTTACCATCGGCGGCCACATAAATGCCTGCGCCATACCGTTTATGCACCAGACCGCCGTCATAAATACAGGTGACGGACAAAAAGGAATCAGAAAATTCATAGCCGAGGTGGTAATAAATCCTGCAAGAACAAGATTTTTTGGCTGGAATTTATCTCCGAACCAACCGCTTATTATCTGACCTATTCCGTAGGTTATAAAACTACCCGTAACCGCGGCAGAAAGTTCGGTTTTCGAAAATCCCGTTGCGGTTGCCATTTCGAGAATTACTCCACCGAAATTTATTCTCGTCAGATAACTTATGAGGTATGCAAACATAAGAAGAATTGCAAGCTGTTTTGAGGAAAGTTTAGATTTTGCCATAAAGATTATTCTCCTGTAACAACAGTTATTCCGTTGTCGGCATAAATATTGCGAAGCCCTGAAAGAAGACCTTTGTCAGTTATGTATGTATAAGAAGTGCGCATATCGTCAAGTTTAAGAAGTTCGGTGCGCTCAAATTTTGAACTGTCAGCCAGAATGAAAATATTTTCCGAAGATTTTAAAAGCTGTTCCTGCAGTCCGAAAGTTTCGGTGCGGTGGTCGCAGATGCCGAATCTTAGAGAAAGCGCCGCAGGGAAAATAAAAACTTTTTGCATGTGGAGTTTCGAAAGCGCATCAAGTGCTAATGGCCCGCTGAAAACATTCTCTTTCTTTAAAAATTCGCCTGCGCAGAGAATAACTTTAAAATCTTTGTATCTGCAAAGGCTTTCAAAGACATCTAAACAGCAGGTAACAACTGTAAGCGAAGAAAAATTCTCTTTTAGTGCCGCGGCGAAACTTACAGCGGTGCTTCCGCAGTCAACCCCGATAACATCCCCTTCGTTTATAAAACGGCAGGCGGTACGGCAAAGTTCGAGTTTTGAGTCTTCGTTTATTTTAAGTCTCTCTGAAAGGGACATAAATTGCTGCATTTCTTCAGGGATAACTGCTCCCCCGTGAACACGGTGCAGTTGGTTTTGCTGTTCAAGTGTCAGCAAATCCCGACGAATGGTTTCAATTGAAACCGCAAAATGCTCCGCTAATTGAGTTGTCATAACAGAGCCGTTTTGTCTTAACATTTCACATATTTTTTTGTGTCTTTCATTTGCAAACAAATCCACACACCTCCAACAATATCCAATATAATATATACCAAATCCCCAAAAATGTCAACAGAAAAAATAGTTGAATGTTTTGAGGTAAAATGATAAAATTAAACTACTAATATATAGGAGTTTGTATATGAATACAGTTAAGATATTGCACTGTGCCGATATGCACATCGGAGCGGCGGAAAGTTTTCTCGGAATTTCTGCTGAAAACCGCCGTTTTGAAACCCTCGTGACATTTGAAAAAATTGTCGATTTATGTCAGGAAAAGGGTGTTCGGATTTTAGCAATAGCAGGCGACCTTTTTGATTCAAACGATATTGAAGACCGTTTTATAGATGCGGTTTTCACTAAAATTGCATCTACAAAAGATGTAAAGGTGGTTTTTTCGGCAGGAAATCACGACCCGCTTAATTCGCAGTCTCCCTTTTTGACCCGCGAAATCCCTGAAAATCTTTATGTTCTTGGGGTAAAAGACGAATGTATTACCTTTGATGACCTTAAAGTCAGAGTTTGGGGAAGGTCTTTTGAAAATAACTTTTTAAAAGGCGAAGAGAGATTTTCGCTTAGTGTGCCGAAGGATGACTATATCAACATAATGGTTCAGCACGGCGAACTGAAAAGTGACCTTAATTCTGAATATAATGCCATAACACCTCAATTTGTTTTAAATTCGGGTATGGATTATATCGCTCTCGGCCACGTTCACAAAAGAAGCGATATCGGAAAACTCGGCAATGTCCGTTTTGCGTATTCGGGCTGTCCCGAAGGTCAGGGTTTTGATGAACTCGACCAAAAGGGAGTTTTTGTAGGCGATATAGGAAAAGATTTTTGTGAACTCGAATTTCTGCCTGTTTCCCACCGCTTGCACATTCATAAAAAAATAGATATTTCGTCTTTTTCAGACAGCGGTGAGATAAGCGGTCATATTCTTAAAACTCTGGCTGAGGAATACGGCGAAGATTTTTCGAAAAATCTTTATAAGATAGAACTTATCGGCAGTATTTCTCCCGAAACAGAACTGTCCTTACCTGAAATAACCAGCAGAATTAAGGATAAAGTTTATTTTGTGAAACTTAAAGACAGCACAAAAATTCTTCTTGACCTTGAAACCCTTTCAAAAGAGGCTTCCCTTAAAGGAAATTTTGTCAAAAAAATGTCAGAAAAAATAAATGAGGCCGAGGAAAGCCAAAAACCGCTTTTGGAAAAGGCGCTCGAACTCGGACTCAAAGCATTTTCGTCGGAGGTGAAATACAGTGAGGATTAACTCGGTTTATATTTCCGCTTTCGGCGGTATTAAAAATCTGAAACTTGATTTCGGGGATAAATTCAATATTATCTACGGTGATAACGAGCAGGGAAAAACCACCATTATGTCGTTTATAAAGATGATGTTTTACGGCAGTGAGCGTGCAAGTTCCCAGATTTCTAAAAATATAAGAAAAAAATACACCCCTTGGGATGGAGCGGCAATGGCAGGCAGTATAGATTTTGAACATTCGGGCAAAAGATACCGCCTTGAAAAAGAGTTCCGTTCTTCTAATTCAACAGATAAGGCAACCCTTTGCGACCTTGATTTCGGCACAAGGCAGGCGGTGCCGTCTGATGTGGGAATCAAATTTTTCGGTCTTTCTTCTGCCGCATTTGAAAGAAGTGTGTTTATAGGTCAGTTCGGCTTTCCCGAAAGTGATTCGGCGGCTGAGGGCGAGATAAATTCAAAACTTTCAAATATTGCGCTTACAGGGGAAGAAAGCGTTTCTTTTGACACTGTAAACGAAAGACTTTTAAAGGCAAAACTCACTCTTATGTCCAAAAGCGGAAGAGCGGGCGAATACGATAAAAATGTAAAACTCTGCTCAGAACTGAAAGACAGGATAGAAAAAGCCAATTCACTGCAAACCGATTTAATAAATAAAAAAGGGCTGATAACCGCAAAAGAGCAGGAAATTGCCCAGATGGTTGAAACCGCAAAAAGTCTTAAAGCTAAAATAGATTCCGAGCAGGATATCCGCAATGCAGAAAAGATGACAGAGTTTTTAAGACTAAAATCCGAACTTGATGCCCTCAACGAAAATATGAAATTGTCAGACGGCGGATTTGTTGATGAATTGTACCTTTCAAAGGTTAAATTCTGCCTTGCAAAAACAAGGGAATCCCATCAGAAAACCGAGGCAAAAGAGGCTGAAATCAACACCCTAAAAAAGAGTATTGAAGCGGGACTGAACCCCCCGAAAGATGCAAACTCTGAAACTGCCGAGCGTATAAAAACAGCAATTTCCTCGCTTGAAAACAAAAAAGAGCAAAATTCAAATACACAAAAAGCACTAAAAGTAAATCTCAGCGATTGCGAAAAACACTCATCTTCAAATAAAAAGTCTACTCTTTTCTTAATTTTTGGTATTTTAGCAGTTTTTGTTTCGGTTGTATTGGCAGTAATAAAAGTTTATATTCCTGCTTGTATTTCTGTTCTTGCAGGAGTTGTGTTTATCGGTGCGGCGGTTTTATCTAAAAAAGTAATCGCAAAAATACGCAATACCTCGGATATTATAAAAGCCCAAATTGAGGCTTTGGAAAATGAAAACAGCAATATTTCTCAGGAGATTTTTGATAAAAAGGTGAAACTCGAATCTATAACCGCCGCTTTGAACAGCAGTGCCGCCGTTATAGAAAATCAAAAACAAATGCTGAGTGATGCGGAAAACCAACTCAAAGAACTTAAAACTACAGAAGATGAGCAGACTAAAACTTTAACCGAACTGTATTCACGGTATAAATCGGTTGAAAGCATCGGTGAAATCGAAACTTCTGTTAACGAACTTTCTGAAAAGGCAGCAAAACAAAAGGAAATAAAGCAACAACTGAACTTTATTTCCAAGGATTTAAACGGTATTTCTTACGAGGAAGCCAAGCGAAAACTCGAAGAAATGGGTTCTGCTACTGCTGATACCTCGGTCGATTTTGCAGCAATTAAAGAAAGATACGAACAACTTATTTCTGCTATGAGTGAAAGAAAATCCCAGATAGCCACCCTCAAAGCAGAGATAAAGGCTGACCTTTCCCGTGCAGAAAACCCCGAACAACTCAAAAAGCAACTGAAAGAGGTAGCCGAGAGAGCACTTTCGCAAAAAGAGTTCTGCGATGCGGCAGATATCGCAATGAGCACCCTTTCTGAAAGTTTTGCAGAGGTGCGCC
>JAFVTZ010000092.1 GCA_017502965.1 Clostridia bacterium | reverse complement strand
CTCGGTGGTAGTAAGAGCAGTGCCGTCATACCTTACAAATGAGGATGTTTCAAGTCTTATTGGTGAGATAGCGCAAGGGCTTATAACCGCAGGTACTGTGCAGACAGAACGGGAAGACCATATTTTTCATACAGTTGCCTGCAAGGCGGCTATAAAGGCAGGTAGCAAAACCTCTATGCTCGAAATGAAATCCCTTGCGGAGAAGGTATTGCTTTCTAAGGATATTATGTACTGTCCTCACGGAAGACCTGTAGCTTTTGAAATTAAAAAACGCGAACTTGAAAAGCAGTTTGGCAGGATACAATGAAGAAAATAAAAGCGATATTTATAGTAGGACCGACGGCGTCGGGAAAAACAGGTTTAAGTATAGAACTTGCAAAAAAGTTTTCGGGTGAGATAATTTCTGCCGATTCTATGCAGGTATATAAAGGAATTCATATTGCCTCTGCGGCACCTGATACCGAAGAAAAGCAGGGCATACCGCATTATATGCTCGAATTCCTTGAAAAGGATGTGCAGTTTTCGGTTGCGGATTATGTTAAATCTGCGAGAAAACTGATTTTAGAAATCTCCGAAAAAGGAAAACTGCCGATAATTGTGGGTGGAACAGGGCTTTATATTTCGTCTTTACTTGATAATACGGAGTATACCGAAGAAGAAACAGACCTTAAACTCCGACAGAAACTTGAAACAGAGTTTGATACTTTGGGTGCAGAGGAAATGCTTAGAAAACTCTCGGCTTTCGACCCTTGTTCTGCTGAAAGGCTGCATCCCAACAACCGCAGGAGAATAATCCGTGCTTTTGAGGTTTATGAAACTACGGGAAAAACCTTAACAGAGCAAAATGAACTCTCGCACAAAAATGAATCACCTATTGAGCCTCTGGTTATAGGAATTACTTATAGCGACAGGGAACTTTTATATGACCGTATAAACAAAAGGGTAGATATAATGCTCCAGAACGGACTTCTTGAAGAAGCCAGAACCACCTATGAACAAGATAGCGGAAAAGGTTGTTTTCAGGCAATTGGTCATAAGGAACTTTACGGGTATTTTAAAGGTGAATGTTCTCTCGAAGAGGCAACAGAACTCTTAAAACAGCAGACAAGGCGTTATGCCAAACGCCAACTGACATGGTTTCGAAGAGATAGCAGAATTAACTGGATATATCCCGATAAGACAGATAATCTCAATCTTGAGGCAGAAAGCCTTGTAAATAAATTTTTAAAGGAGGAAAACCGATGAAGGGCGCATCTGTATTAAAAGGTGTAATAGTATTATTAGCGGCTGTATTTATAATTCATCAGGTGGTTTCTTCGGTTTACACTCCTGTTAAAACCGAAAGTGCGGTATATTACACTGCGGTTGACGGTTTTAAGATTTCAGGAATTATTGTCCGCAATGAAATTCTTGTTAATTCCGAATAAAGAGGTGTTATGCACTTTGTAACTTCCGACGGCAACCGTGTTGCCAAAAACGGAGTTATAGCAAATATTTATGACAGCGAATCAGCTTCAATAACAGTAACTGAAATTGAAAATGTTAAGAATAAGATAGCGGATATTAAAGATATTTTAAGTTATAATGATATAGATGCTGCAAACCTTGACCTTATAAATTCGCGTGTAACCGAGAGGGTAAACGAATTAGTGCTCTCGGTTTCAACCGGCAATTTTTCAGGGGTTTCAGCTTCTGCGGACAAGCTTCTTTCTGCAATAAACCGCAGGCAGGCGGCTATGGGAAATACGGGTGATTTTTCAGCGCAACTCGAACTGCTCAATACCCAGCTTACAACACTTTCGTCTTCTTTGCCATCTCCCACAGGAAAAATACTTGCAACAGAATCGGGTTATTTTGTTTCTATGACCGACGGTTATGAGCAGGTGCTCACCTGCCAAGACCTTTCTTTACTTACTCCTGAATATCTGGAAAGCGCTTCTGCAAAAAATTATGAAAGTTCGGTTGTGGGAAAAATTGTTTCGGATTATGAGTGGTATATTGCGGCTCAGATGTCTATCAGCGAATCTCTCAACTATAAAGAGGGACAAAGTTTGAAAATCATTACATCAGTAAAATCCTCGCCCGAACTTGCAGTAACGGTTAAAAAAATAAATATATCCGAAACTTCGGGAGAAGCGGTGGTACTCTTTGCCTGCAATGAGATGAACAGCGAATTGGCGGCAATGAGAAGCGGTCCGATGACGGTGGTTAAAGCCGAGTATAACGGACTTAAAGTTGACAGAAAAGCGTTGAGAGTTGTTGAATCTCAAAAAGGGGTTTATGTTCTTAGCGGAATGCAGATAAGTTTTGTGCCTGTTGATATACTTTATTCAAACGAAAGTTATATAATTTGCGATAAAAAGAACGAAAACAACAATGTTTTAAAACTATATGACAGTGTTGTTGTTAAGGGGAAAAATCTTTATGACGGAAAAATTATCAGCTAAGGAATTTGACCTGAATTTTGATGCGATAATGCAAAGACTCGAATCTGTCGCAAAGCGTTCAGGCAGAAAAACGGAAGATATAACCTTACTTGCGGCTACCAAAACGGTAGATGTTAAAACTATAAATTATGCCATTTCAAGAGGAATATCATATATCGGTGAAAATAAGGTGCAGGAACTGCTACTTAAAAATGACGATGTTGTCGGGGCTCACAGACATTTTATCGGTCATCTGCAAACCAACAAGGTAAAAGATATTATTGATAAGGTTGAGCTTATTCAGTCGGTGGATTCCATAAAACTTGCAAAGGAAATTTCAAAACAGGCAAAAAAGCAGGATATTGTAATGGATATTTTGCTCGAAGTCAACATTGGCGGCGAAGAATCAAAATGGGGTTTTACACCTGAAAATTTGTTGTCGGCAGTAAAAGAAATCGCAGCTTTTGATAATCTTTTTATCAAAGGTCTTATGGCAATTCCGCCTATTTGCGAAAATATGGAGCAAAACCGCAAATATTTTAGAAAAATGTACAAACTGTTTATTGACATTGGAGCAGAAAAAATAGATAATAGTAGTATGGAGATTCTGTCAATGGGAATGTCGGACGATTTTGATATTGCTATTGAAGAAGGTGCCACACTTGTCCGTCTTGGAACGGCTTTGTTCGGCAGACGGATATATTAAATTTTTAAATAATTAAAAGGAGCAGAAAAAATGGGACTTTTAGACAGCATAAAAAACATTCTTACCATTCCTGAGGAGGATGAATTCGACGAGGAGTTTGAAGAGGTGGCTGAGAAAGAGGAAAAGAGAAAACCCGTTCAGTCAGAGCCTGTAAAGCGTGCGGAATCTACACCTCGCATTGTTGGCGGTAAATCAAAGACTGTAAGTTTTAATCCAAGTCAGATGCAGGTTGTTCTTGTAAAGCCTGACAGGTATGATGATGTTACAGCCATTGCAGACCATTTGAATGACAGAAAAACAGTTGTTTTGAATCTTGAGTCTGCTGACAAAGATCTCTCAAGAAGAATTGTAGACTTTTTAAGCGGCGCTACATACGCAAATCACGGAATTTTGCGCAAGGTATCAAAAGCAACCTTCCTTATAGTTCCTAATGGCGTTGATATGATGGGCGAACTTATGCTTGATGAATTTGACGAGAGTAAAATTTACCTTTAATGGAAACCGAAATTCTTAAAGCCAGAATTGAAGATACTGCCGAAATATCACGAAGGACAAACAGACCGAAATTCTTAGGTTTTTTATCAAGAGAAGAAGCGTTTTTTACTGAAAAAATTCTCTCAAAAACCGATGTTAATTTCGCTTTTGACGGTGGATACAGCGATGCCGAGAGGGTATTTCTCGGCTGTTTTCCTGAATACACCCAAGAATATGTTTTTCCGATAATGGCGGTTACTTTTGTTTACCGTAAGACCGATGTTTTGCATCACCGCGATTTTTTGGGAAGCCTTATGGGGCTTGGTCTTAAAAGGGAAGCGGTCGGAGATATTCTGATAGAAGAGGGTAGAGCTGTTGCCTTTGTAAGCGATGAGGTTGCAGGATATATTACATCCCAACTTGAAAAGGTTGGCAGAACGGGTGTTAAAATCACCCTCGGCTGTGATTCCTTATTGCCGCAGAAAGATTCTATGACAGAGCATAGTGTTACTGTTGCATCAGAACGGCTTGACTGTGTGGTAAGCGCTTTGGCGGGTGTTTCAAGGTCGGTTGCGGGTCAACTCATTTCGCAAGGATTGGTTAGCATCAATTCTGTTGTTTGTGAAAAAGCAACTAAAACTGTATCTGATGCAGATGCGGTTACAATCAGAGGTAAAGGTAAATTCATAATAGACGGTATTGACGGCAGAACCCGTAAAAACCGGATTATACTAAAATTTAAAAAATATTCTTAGAGGTGGAAAATTATGCTTAGTGCGGCCGAGATAAGAAATGTTAAGTTTTCAAAGTCAATGAGTGGATACAAGCAGGAAGAAGTTGAGATACTGCTTGATAAAGTTGAAGCCGATTATGCTCAGTTTGAACGTATTATAAAAGATTTTCAGGCAAAGGTTGAAAGTCTTGAAACTGAGATTTCAGAGTTGAAAGATTCTCAGTCGAGTATTCAGAATGTGTTGCTCAGCGCTCAGAAACTTGCTGACAATATAGTTGCAGAAGCAAAAGAAAAAAGCGATGAAATTGTAAGAAATGCTGAGGCTAATATTGCAGTTATTACCGCTCGCGAAAAGGAACTTTCTGCCGCATTTGAACTCAAGGCTCAGGAAAGAAAGAGCGAGCTTGAAAAAGAACTTTCCCAGATGGTCAATACCGCAAAACTAAAGGCTGACAGTATGGCTCTTGCTGCTCAGGACAGTGTTGAAAAGCAGCAACTTTTGTTTGATAAACTCAAAATGGAAATAGCTGCATTTAAGGCAAGTGTTTCGGCTAAGTATAAGGAGCATCTTGAAATTCTGTCTACTCTTCCGGATTCTGTACCTACAGACCCGAAATATATAGCTCAGGTTGTTGCAACTGCGGTTGATAAAACTCCTGACCCTCTTGACTTTGTTAAAGAGGCAATGAAAGTTCCTGTAATGCCTTTGCAGGAAGATGTTTCGTCTGATGATGATACAAAACCTTTCAGTGTAATCGAGGATGACGATGAATAAAGAAAAATCAGGGTTTTTGTCCTGCGTTTTAGCGCTTATTTGCTCAGTTGCGGTTTTGGGTATAGACCAATATACGAAATATCTTGTAAACCTTAACTTTTCGCTTTATGAATCCCGCGATTTTCTAAAAGGATTTATAAACTTTGTTTATATCCATAATACAGGCGGAGCTTGGGGAATGCTCAGCGGTCACACTTGGATTTTGCTCATTTTTTCCGTTGTGCTGATGGGGGCTTGTGTAGTGATTTTACTAAAAGTTGCGAAGAAAAGCCGTCTTGTTTTCTGGGCGCTCAGCCTTGTTGTTTTTGGCGGAATCGGCAATATGATAGACCGCATTTTCAGAGACG
>JAFVTZ010000005.1 GCA_017502965.1 Clostridia bacterium | reverse complement strand
CATTAACCAAAAAATCAAAGAAACAATTAAAAAGGCCGCTAGCAGAAAACCAATTACTACAAGCATCGGCTTTATCATCATTCCGACAGCACTCCAATAAGTTCGCCAGATATCTTTGAAACTCGATGTTGTGCCACGTTTAGTCCATTCAAAACCAGACTTTATGCCCGACATATCGGCAATTGTTCTGCCGTCATCAACATAAGTGACCTTTTGTTTTTTATTTTTATCACTCATAATCTTAACCTAACAAATGGCAAGCCGCGCAGTGACCATTACCGTAATCCTTATACTCGGGTGTTACCTCTTTACAGATATCCTTTGCGTGAGGACAACGGGTATGGAAACGGCAGCCTTTAGGCGGATTTGCAGGAGACGGAATATCGCCTTTGAGGATAATACGGTTCATCTTAATATCAGGGTCAGGCTGCGGAATTGCAGAGAAAAGAGCCTGAGTATAAGGATGCAAAGGATTTGAGAAAATATCCTCTTTAGAGCCGAATTCAACCATAGAACCGAGATACATAACACCGATTTTATCAGAAATAAACTTAACTACAGACAAATCGTGTGAAATGAATACGTAGGTCAAATTCATATCCTGCTGTAACTTTTTAAGCAGGTTGATTATCTGAGCCTGAATCGACACGTCAAGCGCAGATACAGGTTCGTCACAGATAACAAGTTTCGGGTTTACCGAAAGTGCTCTTGCGATACAGATACGCTGACGCTGTCCGCCTGAAAACTCGTGGGGATATCTCTCGTAATAATAATCCCTTAAACCGCACTTTTCCATCAAATCAAGAACATATTCCTTAACCTGATTCTGAGGCACGATTTTATGAACAGAAACAGGTTCGGAAAGTATACCGCCGACAGTACTTCTCGGGGGCAACGAAGAATAAGGGTCCTGAAATATAATCTGCATTTTTTTGCGGATTTCACGCATATCGGCAGATTTATAATCTGTGATATCCTTACCCTCAAAAATAATTCTTCCCGATGTTGGCTGATGGAGTTTTAAAATCGCTCTGCCGAGGGTTGTTTTACCGCAACCCGACTCACCAACTATACCGAGGGTTTCGCCGGCATTGAGTTTAAATGAAACATCATCAACCGCAATAAGTTCCTGAGTTACCTTTCCGAAAAATGTTTTCTTTATGGGAAAACATTTACGAAGATTTCTAACCTCTAAAATTGCCTGAGGGTCAAAATTTTCTATTTTCTTTTCATCAGTCATCATTCTGTCCCTCATCGTACAAGTGACAAGCCACAAAATGTGTCGGGCTTACCTGAATCATTTCAGGATACTCGCCTGAGCATTTCTTGGTGCACTGTGCACATCTTTCCTTAAAGTAGCAATAATCGGGCATATTTATGGGGTTAGGTACGTTTCCGGGGATATTGAACAGCGTATCACTGTCCGAATTAAGGGTTGGCTTTGATTTCTGTAATCCTATTGTATAAGGATGCATAGGATTATGGAAAATCTCGTCAACTGTTCCCTTCTCGATTACCCTGCCTGCATACATAACCACAACATAATCCGCCATCTCGGCAATAATACCGAGGTCGTGAGTAATAAGCATAATAGAGCCGTCAATCTTAGTTTTAAGATCCCTGAGCAAATCAAGAATCTGCGCCTGAATGGTAACATCAAGAGCGGTTGTAGGCTCATCCGCAATGATAAGACGGGGGTCGCTTGCAAGTGCCATTGAAATCATAACACGCTGACGCATACCGCCCGACAGTTCATGCGGGAAAGAGTTATAAACACGCTCAGGCATTGCTATACCTACAAGATTCAGCATCTCGATAGATTTTTCCTTTGCCTGTTCTTTTGAAGCATCAGGATTATGGATAAAAGTAACCTCATCAAGTTGCTGACCAATAGTAAACACAGGATTAAGTGAAGTCATAGGCTCCTGAAAAATCATAGCAATCTGGTTTCCGCGGATTTTATGAATATCGCGGATAGGCATTTTGGCTATATCATAAACCTTTTCTTCGCCTGATTTTTCCTTGGCATTAAAACGGATTTCGCCCGAATAAATCTGACCTGTAGGACCTTGCAAAAGGCGCATTACAGACATACTTGTAACCGATTTTCCGCATCCCGATTCTCCAGCAACGCCGACAGTGGCATTTTTAGGAATATCGAAAGACACGCCGTTTACAGCCTTTACTACGCCCTGCTCTGTAAAGAAATATGTATGAAGCTTGTCAATTTCCAGAATATTCTTACTGTCCCGCATTTCGGTCAGATACTCTGACTCATCCGCTTTGCGGTATTTTTCGGCTTCGAGCCGTTTCATAACCTTTGCGTTTTCTTTAGCGATAGCGCGGATTTCTTTTCCTGAAAGATAATTCTTATTCTTAGCCATAACTTACCGCCTCGCTTTTGGGTCAAGGGCATCACGCAGACCGTCACCAATAAAGTTGAATCCTAAAACGGCTATAACTATACATATACCCGCAGGAACCCATACATTAAGGTGATTTTGCAGAATGTCCTGATTAGTGGAAATAATGTTTATCATTGTACCCCAAGCGGCATAAGGCGCCTTAACACCGAGATTAAGGTAGGATAAGGTAGCCTCATAAAGAATCATACTACCGAGACTCAAACTCATCTGTACGATAAGTTGGGGCATAACATTGGGTACTAAGTGTTTGAAAATCTTTCTGGGGGTGGAATAACCCATAGCCTCAGCGGCTACCATATATTCCTGCTCTCTGAGAGAAAGAATCTGTCCCCTTACAAGTCTCGCTGTACCGGGCCAGGAGATAAATGTGAGATAAATCATAAGCAGATATATGCGGTATTTTGCATCTATCTCAGAAGCGTCCAGAATAGTGCTGATAATCAGCAGAATCGGAACACCGGGAAGACATATCAGAATATCGCAGATACGCATTATGATATTATCTATTGCTCCGCCGAAAAAGCCCGAAATACCGCCCATTATAACCCCGAGCAAGGTAATAAGGAACACCGCAATAAAACTAACGATCAGCGAAATTCTGCCGCCGTACATAAGTCTTACAAAGATATCATATCCCTCATTATCTGTGCCTAAAATATGCTCGGCAGACGGGGGTGCTAAAAAGTTATCTTTCAAGGTTTTTTCGGTGGTCTGGCGAAGAGTATATTCCTCGCCGTTTACCGTATATGTAGTTTCTGTAACAGAATATTCGGTTTTACCGCTTTCGTCAAGTTCAATCTCGCCCCATCTTGTATAAACAAGAGGACCCGCGAAACTGAAAACGAAAAGACCGATAACCATTATAAGACCTAAAATACTGAGTTTGGAACGGAAAAATCTGCGAACAACCATTCTGGTAGGAGACATAAGTTTGACAGATTTATCCAGAGGTACTTCGGTGTCTTTTACTTCTTCAACTGTCTCTTTATTTGTAAGTTCTTCCATAATGTACCTCCTTACTCAAGTTTTACTCTCGGGTCAACAATACCGTACATAAGGTCTGCAAGAAGCACTCCTATAACGCTGAGCAAAGCCAGAAACATATTGTAACCCATTATAAAGGGGATATCTCCCCTGTTCATCGCATCAAGAGCGATATTACCGATACCGGGCAAATCGAATACCTGCTCGGTAATGATAGCGCCCGAGAAGAGTGACGGAAGCAAACCTGCAAGAGAGGTTACAAGCGGTATAAGGGTGTTGCGGAAAGCGTGTTTATTGATAACAACCTTTTCGCTGAGTCCCTTTGCGCGAGCAGTTCTGATATAATCAGAGTTCATAACCTCAAGCATATTTGTTCTGGTCATTCTCATTCTGGCTCCGATACTCAGAATAACGATGGTTAAAATAGGAATAAACATATGTCTTACATAGTCAAGCAAAAGTTCTATTCCTGTAAAAGATGCCGTTGCATTTACAAGACCAGACGCCGGGAACCAACCGAGTTTCAGCGCCAATACATCTTTTAGCATCTGCCCGAAGAAGAATGAAGGCAATGAAATACCAATCATTACTAAAACAGTTACAAGATAATCTCTGAAACTGTACTGATGGGTAGCGGCTGTAATTCCAAGAGGAATTGCAATCAAAAACTCAAATACAGTTGCAATAAGTGCTATTGCAAAGGAGATTCCCATATGCTCGAAAATAACATCTGCTACGGGAATACCGTAAACAAAGCTTGTTCCCAAATCAAAGGTTGCAAGAGCACCAAGCCAACTGAAATAACCTTTTAAAATACCGAGAAAACTGTTATCACCAAGTCCGTACATCTCATACATTGCGTTTACGGTTTCCTCACTGACAGTAGCACCGCCCTGATTGATGGCGTTGATTTTATCCTGAATAAAATCAACGGGCATCAATCTTATAAGGAAATAAATAATCATTGAAACACCGAGGAGTATAAATACGGACATTACTAATCTTTTTAAAATATATTTAAACATCAGCGACTCCGATTTTAATCAGCAAATTCAACTTCCCAGATTCTGTCAAGAGGAGATGAGAAAGGATTCATCTCAGATTCTGCAGGAAGACTTGAAGTAGCAATTACTTTTGAATTATAAGCATAAAGTACACTTCTCTGGTAAACAGGAAGTTCGATAGCGAGGTCAAGAATCTGCTCCATAGCCTCTTTGTAGAGTTCAGAACGCTCATCCTGATCGTTGGTTTCTCTTGCCTCATCTATAAGGTCGCTCAGGTCATCAAGAATATCCATTTCTTCAGAAGTACCGCTTGTTTTGAGGTAATTATAACCCCAGGCAAGTGTGCTTGTTGCGGTTGAATCCTTGTGGTATACCTGATAAAGGTCAGGGTCTAATGCAGAAGACCAAGCAGCAGCCCATACTTCGAGAGAACCTGTGTTAATCTTGGTAAGTGCCTGTGTATCACAAACAACCTCTACATCCCAGCCAAGACTATTAAGAAGAGCAGCAGCATCTCTGAACACCTTGTATGTCGGGTGGTCCTGAAGGCTTGAGCCTGCGATTGTGAACTTAACTGTGAGTTCGCTGTCGCCTGCACTTACGCCTGCTTCCTGCATATACTTTTCAATGTTATTGGTTGCAATATCTTCGCTCCAGGCGCCGAGAGGAGGATAGTCAAATCCGTTATCCTCAGCATCTGCACCCTTAGGATAAGCCCAGCTTACTTTAGACATAGGCCAGTAAATCTGCTCAGCAGTACCTGCACGGTAATAGTCAAGAGCGAGAGAGGTATTCATAGCGCACATAATTGCTTTACGCAAATTGATATCATTGACTTTCGCAGAGTTGATACCGATATAACCGTAACCGAGCTGGTCCTCAGTAAGAGTTACCATACCTTTTGACGAAAGTTTTTCAAGTTTCGAATAGTTATCGGTTGTGAGAGAAGGAGAAATGTAATGAACATTACCCTCTTCCAAAGCCGCAATAGCGTTGGCAGAGCTTACAACCTGATAGCGAATCTTTTCGATTTTTGCATTTCCAATGCCTTTTCCTACAGTGCTGAAATGCTCGTTTGCCTTAAAGTAAACAACATTGTTTGTATAGAACTCGCTCTCGGACGGAGAATCGCCGTTCTTTGTATTGGTTGCCTTGTAAGAACCTGCACCCATAGGGATTTTAATATTTCTGGTTGACTGAATGATATCGGTCATAAAGTCAAAACTTGCAAATTCAACACCGAACTTGTTATTCTCAATGTCAACTCCTACCTTACTTCCCTCTCCGTAGTAATGCTGAGGAGCAACAGTAAGAGCAAAGTTCCAGATAGCCTTGGGGTCAATACCGTTGATGGTAATCTGGAGAACATCATATTCATCTTTATTTGTAACAGTACCGTCTTTGCCGTGCTTGGAAGCAATTGTATATTCAGTTCCGTTTACAGTGATTTTGCTACCTGCAGCCTCTGTGTGACCGAGAGAAACGATACCTGAAATATTCTCTACTGCAAGTGTACCGTCATCAGAAACATTTTCGTGAAGGATTACTTCCTTAGCCTTTGCAGTGAACTCAGTTGTAAGAGTATTGGCAGTTGCCCAATACTGGAGAATAATATCGAGTTCTCTTGCTATCTTATCGTTGAAGATATAATCAATAGCAGCCTCTTTGGTCTTTATAGAAGAAGGATAAGCAGGGGTAAGTTTCTCAATCTTGGTACGGTCGATTTTACCGTCATCACCTTCTGCATATTCAACTTCAACATAACCTTCTGCATACATAAAGCAGAAAATTTCATCCTTAAACTCTTTGTATGACTTATAAGGTTCGTCAATATAAGATTCCTGTGCGCCGAGATAGTCGGTTTCAAGTTCTTCCTTAAAGAGTTTGAGTGCATAGTCATAGTCTTTAAGTAAATCTTTGCTTGTTACAGAATCAGCATCATTTGAAATAGCGGTTTTGTAACCGTTGCTTACAGAATGACCTGTAATTGCCTTTTTCATTGCCTCATAGCCTACTTCTTTGGTAGAAGAAGCCTTGATTTCAGAATTGAAAAGGTTGATAAGTTCGTTAAGACGAGCTGCTGCTCTTGAAGAAGCCTGAGAAGCGATAAGGTCATCGCTGTCATCAGAAGCAGAGCCAACAGTCTGGGTTCTGTACTCCGAAAGACCGACAATATCGGTTGAATAGAGGGTATTTGAACCTGTATAAACAGGGTCAAGATATACATAGTAATTGAAGAGTACATCTTCCATTGTAAGGGGCTGACCGTCAGAGAACTTTATGCCGTTCTTTAAAACGAAATTATATGTAGTAGTATCATCATCGTTTTCAACGATTTCATAATCCTTAACTACAACTGCTTCGTCTTCGCCGTATGCAACTTTAACTTCGCCGTCAACATACTTTGAACTTAGCATACCAATCTGTGTCATACCAACTATTGTGCCGTCAGGCGCAGAGGTATAAAAGAAAGGATTGAAAAGTCCGTCAAGCTGCTCTGTCATAATAACAAAAGCATCTGCATTACTGCCGCCGCAACCTGTGAGTGAACTCATTACGCCCACCAACATAACGACGCAAAGAATTAGAGAGATAATTTTCTTCATCATTTTTGCTCCTTTGATTTATTTATATAAATTACTTATTCGGTTTCAACATTGACTGTATTGCCGTTTACGGTAATTTTTAAACTTTCAGGATCTTTTCCTACAGCCTCGCACTTGATTTCCGCTTTATCAACTACGCTCGGATCACCCATACCGCATACAAGACCGATAGAGTAATCACTCGAACCGAAATAGCAGGACGAATCAATACTTAAAGTGCTGTTAAGAATATTTATTTTGCTAAAATTTGCATCCTTAGAAACAGTTCCTGCGAAAAGTCCGTAACTTGTACCTACAACGCGGGTACCCGCCTTAATTGTGAAATTCACATTCTCAAAAGTAATATCGGAAAGTTCGGCTTTATCAGTAAGGTTGCCAAAAAGACCTGCATTGACTTTTGAGTTATTGGTCTGAGTAAGGCTGATATTTTCTAAAGTGTGTCCGTTACCGATTATCTGACCGCTAAAATTTCCGTACATAAAGGATGTAGGCCATATCTCATCAGCAAAATCAAGGTCAGCAAAAATCTCATAGTTTCCGCTGAGACTTGCATTTTCAACAAACTGTTCAGCGTTATAAATACGGTACCATTCACCCTCACGCCACTCAACATAAAGTTTCAGCACAGGGTCTTGCGCTGTACCTGTTTCATAGTCAACAATACCTGGATGCTTGATACTTTCGGTATCAACAAGTTGTTTGCACTCCTCGTCATAATAAACTTTATCAAATGTAAACCCTTTTCTTTCGGGGAACTGATAAAGTTCTACAGCACCTGTCTTCTCGTCCCACTTTGGAACAAGAATATCTTTAGCATCTGTCGGGTCGAAAGCAAGGTTTCCCATACATTCCTCTGAATCGGTTGAGTAAAACTCAATTTCAAACAGCGGAACCCAAGCCGCATACAATGTAAGAACAGGTTCTTCGG
This sequence comes from Clostridia bacterium, assembly GCA_017502965.1. Classification (GTDB taxonomy): domain Bacteria; phylum Bacillota; class Clostridia; order Oscillospirales; family Acutalibacteraceae; genus UBA737. The sequence goes on along the minus strand of JAFVTZ010000005.1, from coordinate 280 downwards.
ATTTATATTCACCCTTTGTATCTACATCGAGTAAATCTTTTTCAAAATCCCATTTTCCGGAGTAGGTATAAGAAGTTTTGCCGTCATCATTTTTAGTTTCGGTACGCTCTTTATACCAACCGGCAAGAAAATATCCGTTTTTGGTTGCAGTAAAAGCATCGTTTCCTCTTTTGGAATCGGAAGGCTCAAGCAATGCAACCTCTGCCTTGCCACCACTTCCCTTTTTGAGTTGGTCCACATTATAGGAATCAACTATTACCGAAGTATTGGTGGTGAACAT
>JAFVTZ010000091.1 GCA_017502965.1 Clostridia bacterium | reverse complement strand
GTGGACGCGATGCTTAAGGAATACTATAACGGTTGTGATATAGTATACGGTGTTCGTTCCAAAAGAAAAAAGGATACCTTTTTCAAGCGTTTCACTGCAGAGGGATTTTACCGCATAATGAACTTTATGGGTGCTGAAACGGTCTTTAACCATGCTGATTACCGCCTTATGTCAAAGCGTGCTTTAGAGGGGCTTTCAGAGTTTAAAGAGGTTAATCTTTTCCTCAGAGGAATTGTTCCGATGGTGGGATACAGGTCGGCGTCTGTTTATTACGAAAGGGAAGAACGTTTTGCGGGAGAGAGTAAATATCCCCTTAAAAAAATGATTGCTTTTGCCATGGAAGGCATAACTTCGCTGTCTTCAAAACCTATCCGCTATATAACGGCAATCGGTTTTCTGATTTTTGTTATAAGCCTTCTGATGATAGCTTATTTCATATTCCGTTGGGCTATAGGCGCTACCGTTTCGGGCTGGGCGAGTGTTATCTGCTCTGTATGGGCGATAGGCGGTCTTATTATGCTTTCTCTCGGAGTAATAGGCGAATATATAGGAAAAATATATCTCGAAACAAAGGCAAGACCTAAATTTATAATCGAAAAGGATTTAGAGGATGAAAACTAAAATTTTTGACAAAAGTATCCTCAGGTTTCTGCTTGTGGGGGTAGGAAATACCCTTTTGTCAGCAGTTTTAATGTTTTTGCTTGAGGGTCTCGGTTACTGGATATCCACCGCTGTGGCTTATATTGCAGGTGCGGTTATGAGTTTTTTCCTCAACCGTTATTTTACATTCAAAAGTGAAGAAAAACTGATGAATTCTGCCCTTAAATTTGCGCTGAATGTTGTGCTTTGTTATGTTATTGCATATTCATTGGCTCAGCCTCTGGTTTCATTGGTGCTTTCAAAAACCGCTGTGAGTTTGGTATGGCAGGAAAGAATTGCAAAAGTATTCGGAATGGGACTTTATACCGTTATAAATTATTTCGGTCAGCGATTTTTTGCTTTCAAGAGAACAACAAAATAAAAGCTTGCCCTTATGATTTAATCATAAGGGCTTTTTTTGAGTCAATAATAAAAATAAACTATTTACATTAAAAAAATTTTGTCGTAAAATAGAAAAGAATAAAACTGTAAGGTGATATAATGGCGAATGACAAAATAGTTATAAAGGGTGCTAACGAACACAACCTTAAAAATGTTGATGTAGAGATTCCGCGTGATAAACTCATTGTGTTTACAGGTCTTTCTGGAAGCGGCAAATCTTCGCTTGCTTTTGATACTATATATGCAGAGGGTCAGAGAAGATATGTGGAGTCGCTGTCTTCCTATGCCCGTCAGTTCTTAGGGCAGATGGAAAAGCCTAATGTTGATACTATTGAGGGGCTTTCTCCCGCAATTTCAATAGACCAGAAAACTACCTCAAAAAACCCGCGTTCAACTGTCGGCACAGTTACCGAGATTTACGATTATCTGCGTCTTTTATATGCAAGAGTGGGAATACCGCACTGTCCTGTCTGCGGAAAAGAAATCAGCCAGCAGACAACCGACCAGATAGTTGACACCGTAATGAAACTGCCATCGGGCTCTAAAATTCAGGTATTATCACCTATAGTAAAGGGAAGAAAAGGCGAGCATACAAAAGAACTTGAGGGTGTCAGAAAATCAGGATATGCAAGAGTCCGTATAGACGGAAATATTTACGACCTTTCAGAGGATATAAAACTTGAAAAGAATAAAAAGCATATGATTGAGGTTGTAGTTGACCGTCTTGTTATAAAAGATGATATCCTCTCCCGCCTTACTGACAGTATTGAAACCGCAGTCGCTTTGTCGGGCGGTCTTGTGGCAGTTGATGTTATAGGTGGGGAAGAATTGCAGTTTTCTCAGAGTTATGCCTGCGATGAACACGGCATAAGTATCCCCGAACTCACCCCCACAATGTTCTCGTTCAATAATCCAATGGGTGCCTGCCCTGTTTGTACAGGTATTGGAATGTTTATGAAAATAGACCCGAGACTTATTATAAATGATGAAGATAAGTCACTTTTGGAGGGCTGTATAAAAGCGGCAGGATGGGGAGTGAACTCCTGGTTTCATCCTGATGCGAGCACTATTGCCGAGATGTATTATAACGGTCTTGCCGAGCATTACGGCTTCGATGTCAATACCCCTTGGAAAGACCTTTCCGAAGAGGATAAAAAGGTTGTGCTTTACGGTACGGGGGAGACCAAGATAAAACTTGTCAGAAATTCGGACTATGGTGGCGGAACTTACTATGCACCTTTTGAGGGTATTGTAAATAATCTCGAAAGACGGTATAAAGATACCTCAAGCGACTATGCAAGAGCAGAACTTGAAAGTTATATGACCGAGAGTGCCTGCCCCGAATGTGGGGGTGCAAGGCTTAAACCTGAATACCTTGCAGTTACCGTTGGCGGTAAAAATATAAAAGAATTCTGCGATATGTCGGTGCTTAGAGAACTTGAGTTTATCGAAACCCTTAATTTCGGGCAAAGAGATTCTATGATTGCCGCTCCCATACTGAAAGAAATCAGGGAAAGACTTACATTTTTACAGAGTGTAGGTCTTGAATATCTC
>JAFVTZ010000090.1 GCA_017502965.1 Clostridia bacterium | reverse complement strand
TAACCGTCGCGGTTTATGGCTATCTGTCTGCCGTAGCAGTCAAGAATTTCGCCTCGGGGTGCTTTTAATACAGCCGTCAGCACAGATGCGGCGGAATCGTTTTTGGTTATATAATCAGATGCATTTTTTATCTGAATAGAATAAACTCTGACTGTGTAAAGAAGCATTGCCAGTATCAGTATTACTGACAAAACGGTCAGTTGAGTCTGACTTTTTTTCTTGAAAGGCAAACTCTAACCCCCTAACTGTTTAAAACTTTTGAAAAATGTCTGTAAAGATAGAAAAAAGGAAATATTAAAACCGCTGAATAAAGTGCAGAGGGCAGAGCGTATCTTAAAAGATAAAGCATACTATCTGCCATATCCGCGCCCACAGCGTGAAAAACTATCCATTTAAGTATGAAATATACAGCGCAGACAAGCAGTGAAATCACCGCCGCCGAGCGGATATTTTTATTAAAAAGGTTATTTGCGCAAACGGTTACAGCCACCGCCGTCAGCATAAGAGTAAGGGTGTTGAAACAGTATGCCCCTGAAGAAATACTGTCAAGGCAGGCGCCTGTCAGAAAACCTGCTACCGCTGCCTGATAAACCGAGCCGAATATTGAAAATGCTGTAAGCAAAGGTAAAATCAGCATAGGGGTAGCGGTTTTTATTGCTATAACCGATTCGAGCGGCTTTAAAATAACTGCCGCTGCAAATATCAGTATATTGAAAATAATTATAAAGGGATGGTGTTTTTTTGCAAGCATTACTTATCACCGCCGCTTATTAAAGCGCCCTGACCTTCAAATTCGGTTATAACCATAACCTGACGGATTTCTCCGATATTAACAAAAGGCTCCACTTCTGCGAAAATCGAGGTGTTGTATTCATCACTTCCGACCGAGGCGATGCTGCCTATAAGCAGACCTTCTGGGAAAACGCCTTCGCCCGAAGTTACAACGAAATCTCCCACAGCAATATTGCAGGAACGGGAAAGGTTGAAAAGACGGGTTTTGTTACTGCCTGCAAGTTCGAGTGTTCCCGATAGCACTCCCGCATCATTTGTGCGGTTATCAAGTGCTCCGAGAGTGATATCAGGGCTTAAAATAGTGGTGACTTTAGAGGTTGTAAGCCCTACATCCGACACAAATCCCACAAGTCCCCCGCTGGTTATAACAGGGTCTTTTTCGCTTATTCCTGCAAGCGAGCCTCTGTTTATAACAAAACCTTTGTATGGGTCCTGAGTATCGGTAGAAATAAGAGTGGCATCCGCAAATTTGAAATCGGGATTCTGCTCTTTAATTTCGAGATATTCTTTATAAAATTCATTTTCGTTTAAAGCCTGCTCGTACTCTGCAAGTTGCTCTTTAAGTCTTATGTTTTCGGCTTCAAGTTCTGAATTTTCGAGCATTATTTCAGTTCCGTCCGAATAAGCCTCGGCAAAATCTTTTACAGTGTTGGTAATACTTGTAAGCGCCTGACTGAAAGGCGCAGTTATAGTGCCGAATATGTTAGCCTGAGGCGAGAGATTACCGCCTATAATTATGCAGATTACCGCCGTCGCAATAACACCGAGTGTTGCGGCGAGGATTACTTTAAACTGTCGGCTGCGAAAGAAAAAACGCATTTTTATCCTCCGAAACAGGAATTTTTTCCTGAATTTTTTTAATGGTTATGGTTAGTCGAAACATCTTTGTTTCGACACAAAATCCTTGATTTTGTGACAAATTTCTTTTGAAATTTGTCCATACCCATTGCAATGAGTGTTGTGCAAAATTAATTTTCAAATTAATTTTGCCAAAGCCACTTAAAAAGTGGCTCGTCGAAGCACTTTTTAGTGTTTCGACAAACTGCAATCATTATCTGAAACGTTTTCCTCTGCGGAAAACATAATTTTCAAAGCCACTGTCGGGCTCAAGTCTTTTTGCTGTACCGAGTACAACGCAGTCAAGCGGATTTGCCGCAACGGTTACGGGTATTCCCGTTTCTTCTGCAATAAGTTCGGCAAAACCTCGAAGTAACGCTCCACCGCCTGTCATAGTAATTCCTCTGTCCATAATATCGGCGGCAAGTTCGGGCGGAGTTTTTTCAAGGGTTAAACGTATTGTGTCAATAATCTGGGAAATCGGGTCAGACATTGCCGAGCGCACTTCCTGCGAAGAAATGGTAACAGTTTTGGGAAGACCGTCCACCTGATTTCTACCCTTTATTTCAATGCTTGTCTCATTTTCGAAAGGTTTTGCAGAACCGATTTCAATTTTTATCTGCTCTGCGGTGCGCTCACCTATAAGCAGATTATGTTTACGCTTTACATAGTTGATTATAGCTTCATCGAGGTCATCACCTGCAATACGTATTGACTGGGCGGTAACGATATCTCCGAGAGAGATAACCGCAACTTCACTGGTTCCTCCCCCGACATCTACTACCATACAGCCTGCCGCATCCCATACAGGAAGCCCTGCTCCCACAGCGGCTGCCATCGGCTCTTCCACAAGGTCTATATCCGAAGCGCCTGCAACCTTTGCCGCATCGTAAACTGCACGGCTTTCAACCTCGGTAACACCTGCAGGAATACATACTACCATTCGCACACGGGAGAAGAAAGAGCCTTTAAGTGCCTGACGGACAAATCTTTTAAGCATTGCGGCTGTTACATCAAAGTCGGCTATAACACCGTCTTTAAGCGGGCGGACGGCAACTATTGAACCCGGAGTTCTGCCTATCATATCCTTAGCCTCTGTACCTACTGCGCGTACCGCATCGTTTCTTATATCATAAGCCACAACCGACGGCTCTCTCATAATAATGCCTTTTCCTTTGAGGCATACCAAAGTGTTTGCTGTGCCTAAGTCAACACCGATATCTCTTGTGAACATAGTTTTCAACCTTTCTTGGGAAGTATAAGATTTATTGCATTGTGAACATTTGAAATTTTAACCGTTTCTTTGCCTTCGCAGTATTCCCCGTCCAATGTCCAGGAAACATCTTCGCCGCCGCAAACGGTTATCTCTTTTGTGTGGAAAAATTCCATACCTTCGCGGTCAAGTTCTCTGCGGAGAATACCGTCTATCAGAGGCTGGAGTTTAAGAATATTGTCAGGATTACGGATAAGCAGTACCTCAAACAGACCGTCATTAAGTTTTACAACCGATTGGTCAAACTTAACTATACCGCCTACCGACATTGAGTTTGAAATGGCGCCGAAAAGGAAATCTCCCTCAATTTCACGTTCTTCACAGATGAATTTAAGGTGTATCGGCTTGATATTTCCGAGGCTTTTAACCCCCTCAAACACATAAGCTGCCTGACCTAAAACATTTTTAACATCCTGAGGAGCAGAGTAAGATGCAGAGGTAAACGCGCCGAAAGAGGCGGTATAAGAGAAATATTTATCGTCAAATTTTCCGATATCAAGCCTTGTTTCTTCACCGGTTGCCGCATCTTTTGCTGCTGTCACAATATTCTTTGAAATATTAAGTCCTGTGGACCATTCGTTAAGAGTTCCTGCAGGGATATAGCCTATCGGGCAGTCAATTTCCGACCGCATAAGACCTGTTATGACCTCGTTTAAAGTACCGTCTCCCCCGCAGACTACAATTCTGTCATACTCGCCGTTTTTAAGGTTTGCAACAGTATCTGTAGCATCGCCCTGAAATTTAGTCGGATATACAGTTACGGTATATCCTTCAGCCGAAAGTGCTTCTACAACCCCGAAAAGCGATGTTCGCATTTTGGCTTTGCCTGAACACGGATTAACTATCAAAAAGAGTTTTTTCTGACCCATAAAGCATATCCTTTCTTAAACCAACATTTTAAATGCCGGTTAGTGAATAATGAAAAGTGAATAGTGAAAAGTTAAGGTGTTTTTGCGAAGCAAAAACATATATATTTGTTCCGCTTTGCGGAACACCGAAATTATTCATTATTCATCATTCATTTTTATTTATAATCAATAGGTAATGTTGCGGTGGCATTAAGGTCGGATGAGGCAATATTTCCCGAAAGATATTCGTAATAGCCCTGCGCTCCTACCATTGCTGCATTATCACCGCAGTATTTAAGAGGCGGAAAATAAAGTTCGAAGCCCCGTTTTTTACATTCTTCTTCCATTCTTCTTCGCAGTTCGCTGTTAGCCGAAACACCGCCTGCAAGGGCGATTTTTTTATACCCGAGATTCTCGGCGGCTTTAAAAGTGTTTTCTATCAGCATATCGCAAACTCGCTCTCTGATTGTTGCACAAAGAACGGGAACATCAATTCCCTCACCTTTTTGTTTTGCGTTATGAACTGTATTTATAACGGCGGTTTTAAGCCCTGAAAAGGAAAAATCGTATTCCCCGCCGCCCGATTTCGGAAAAGGCAAAGGATATTTTGTGAAATCTGACACGGTTGCAATTTTATCAAGTGTCACTCCGCCGGGGTATTCAAGTCCCATCTGACGGGCGGTTTTATCAAAACATTCGCCTGCGGCATCATCTCTTGTGCCGCCGAGAATTTTAAATTTCGTATAGTCCTCAACCTCTGCGATAACAGTATTTCCGCCCGATACCAAAAGGCATAAAAAAGGCGGTTTCAAATCAGGGTGGGCAATGTAGTTTGCGGCAATATGCGAGCGCAGATGGTGAACGGGAATAAGCGGCACTCCGAGAGAGAGGCTGAGCCCCTTTGCAAAGTTCACTCCTACAAGCAGCGCTCCGATAAGCCCCGGTGCAAAAGTCACCGCAACCGCGTCTATATCGCTGTATTCAATTCCGGCTTCCTTTAAAGCCTCGTCGCAGACTGCACTTATAGCCTCAGTGTGCCGTCTTGATGCAATTTCGGGAACAACACCGCCGTAAATACGGTGTTCGGCAATCTGAGTTGCGATTATATTTGAAAGAACAGTTCTTTCTTCAACTACCGCCGCAGAGGTTTCGTCACAAGAACTTTCAATACTTAAAATTTTCATATACTTTCAAACCTTTTTGTCATAATTAACGCATCTTCTTTTGGGTTGTCATAGAAATTCTTTCGTCTGCCTTCCTCTTTAAACCCTGTTTTTTCATAAAGGTTTATTGCCGCCGTGTTAGAAGCCCTGACTTCAAGTGAAACAAAAGAAAGACCCGTGTCCTTAGCGTGGGAAAATACCCTGTTCAGAAGTGCTGTGGCAATTCCCTCATTCCTGTGTTCGGGAAAAACGGCAATGTTTGCAATATATCCCTCGTCTATAATGCAACTGATTCCGATATAGCCGAGCAGTTTTCCGTTTTTCACTGCAACAAAGAATTTTGTTCCGCTTATAAACGCCTGCAAAATTGTTTCTTCGCTCCAGGGAGTAGAAAAACAGATTTTTTCGAGTTCGGCAATGCTTTTTATGTGTTCTCTCTCCATTTTCATTATCTGCAATTCGCTGAAAAAACCGTCTTTTAAGAGAGAGTCTATAGCATCGGTTATCGCGTTTCGGCATTCGGTGTAAACCTTTAAATCTCCGCCAAACGGGTCGGGAATACCGCCGCCCAGAACAAAAACCTTGTCAGGAGATGTATAGAGAGACACAGCGGTTTTATGGCTTTGCGACATACAGATAATTTTATCCGCCCAAACAATATCGGAAAAATTTATCTGTTCTGAAACAAGACCCGATATATCAATGCCGATTTCTTGCATAGCCAGAGCGGAGTTTTGGCTCACTGCTTCACCGTTTGAGGAAAGTCCTCTGCTCTCAACATTAACATCAGGCAGATTTTTGGATTTAAGATAACCTTCTGCCATAGGGCTGCGGCAGGTGTTACCTGTGCAAACAAAAAGAATGTTCATTTTTTAACCTTTCGCTTCAAGCCAGTTTTTTCCGAAAGCAGCATCGGCAATGAGGTCTACTGTCATCTCGCGTGCCGCCGCCATCTCTTTTTCAAGCAGACTGCAAACTGCTTTTGCCTCGCACTCATCACATTCAACTATAAGTTCGTCGTGCACCTGCAAAATAAGTTTTGCAGAGGGGAATTCTTTTTTAAGGCTTTCGAATACCCTTATCATTGCAATTTTAATGATATCTGCGGCAGTTCCCTGAATGGGTGCATTTCTTGCAACCCTTTCGCCGAATGCTCTGAGCATCCCGTTTGAATTGTGAAGTTCAGGCAGATATCTGCGCCTGCCGAAAAGGGTTTTAACAAAACCGTCAACCTTCGCCTGCTCAATGGTGTTTTCCATATATGCCGCAACAGATGGGTAGGTTTCAAGATAACTTTTTATATAACTGTCCGCCTCTTTGCGGGTAACTCCGATATCTTTCGAAAGCGAAAATGCGCCTATTCCGTAAACTATGCCGAAATTAACCGCTTTTGCCCTGCTTCTCATTACGGGTGTCACCATATCGAGCGGCATACCGAAAACCTGCGCCGCAGTTGCGGTGTGTATATCGGCTCCCGATTTAAAGGCGTTTATCATATTCTCATCGTTTGCAATATGGGCTAAAACCCTGAGTTCTATCTGCGAATAGTCAGCATCGCAAAGCACTCTGCCCTTGGGGGAAATAAAGTATTCTCGAAGTTTCCTGCCTTCCTCTGTCCTGACGGGAATATTTTGCAAATTCGGCTCTAAAGAACTGATTCGCCCTGTTCTTGCTTCGGTCTGATTAAAGGTTGTGTGTATTCTGCCATCTTCGGATATGCAGTTCTGAAGACCGTCAGCATAAGTGGATTTGAGTTTTGCAAGTTTGCGGTATTCAAGCAAATATTCAACCGCAGGGTGCGCATCTTTGAGTTCTTCTAAAACTTCTGCATTTGTGCTGTAACCGCTTTTGGTTTTCTTTTTTGCGGGAAGCCCTAACTTTTCAAACAGCGCAACACCCAACTGTTTTGGAGAATTGAGGTTGAATTCATAACCTACAAGTGAATAAATGTCCTTTTCCAGAACTGAAATTCTCTCTCCGAGACTGTCTGACAGTTTGCAAAGACCCTCTTTGTCTACAAGAAAACCGCAAAGTTCCATATCCCCGAGAACAGAAGCCAAGGGAATTTCGATTTCCTTTAATAGGTTTAACTGCTCTGTTTTTTCGAGTTCTTTTTCAAGACAGTCACAGGTAGCATAAAACAGAGTTGCATTTTTAATAAATTCGTCATCACAGTTTTCGGTTTCGGGAGCAACTGCGCCGTATTCCTGTGCAAGTCTTTCGGGTGAATATGACGAAGATGCAGGGTTGCAGAGATATCCCGCAAGCATTGCATCGAGAGATGCGTTCAGAATTTCGCCGTACTGCTTGTAAAGCGTTTTAATATCATACAGTCTTTTTTGGACCGAGCCGTTCTTTAAAAGAGATTTGAAAGTATCTTCATCAATACGGCAGACACCCTCGTCCCATACGCAGGCAAAATCTTCATCAGTGTTAAAGAGGGTAACTTTTGAAAGATTTTCGGGTAAAGATTCAAAAACCTTTACTTTTGCGGCAGGCTCGGTGTCAAGTCCTATTTGCAACTGGCGGTTGTCCGCCTCAAGACCCATTTTTTCCATAAGTTTGAAAAACTCAAGTTTTGTCATAAGGCGAGCCAGAGCGGATTTATCGCAAGGCTTTGTTTTATAGTTTTCTATATCGCCGTCAATAGGCGCTGTTTTGCATATAGTACCGAGTTTTCGGCTTAAAAACGCACTTTCTTTTCCGTCCGCCAACTTTTTGCGGACACCCTCTTTAATTTCAAGCGTGTCAAGATTTTCGTATATATAATCAATGCTGTGGTAACGGGAAATAAGGTCGGTTGCGGTTTTTTCGCCAACCCCTGCAACACCGGGGATATTATCCGAACTGTCCCCCATAAGGGCTTTTAGTTCTATCATTTCTTCCGGAGTCAGCCCGTATTTCTCAAAAAGTGCCTCTTTTGTTTAATTTATAATTTCAGGGTGCCCCATCTTGGTTGCGGCAAGTAAAACCCTTGTCTTGTCGGAGATAAGTTGCAGAGAATCCCTGTCACCTGTCGATATAACACATTCGTAACCGCTTTGTTCGCAGATGTGGCCGATTGTGCCTAAAATATCGTCAGCCTCGAATCCTGCACACTCTATGCAGGTGTATCCTGCAAGGGTGAGCCATTCTTTCATAACGGGTAACTGACTTGCAAGTTCAGGGGGCATACCTTTTCTGCCTGCCTTGTAACTGTCAAACATTTCGTGGCGGAAAGTAGGTGCTTTCAAATCAAATGCTATCGCCACCCCGTCAGGCTTTTCGAGTTCGCACAGGCGGTTTAAAATATTTATAAAACCGTAAACCGCATTGGTGTACTGCCCGTCCTTTGTGGACAGCAGTTTTATACCGTAAAACGCGCGGTTTATGATACTGTTTCCGTCAATAGCGAGCAGTTTCAAATGCTTTTACCTCCATAATAGATATTATCTATAATAGTATAACATATTTATGAATATATGTCATTATATTTTTTAAAAAAATTTGACATAGTGAAAATAATAAAGTATAATTCGGTTTATGAAGATAGGAAATGTTGAAATTAAAGGTTTTGCCGCTCTGGCTCCTATGGCAGGTGTTGCTGACAGGGCTATGAGGGAAATATGTATGGAACACGGTGCGGCTT
>JAFVTZ010000089.1 GCA_017502965.1 Clostridia bacterium | reverse complement strand
TTCATAAGCGCAGCATCTGTGGCCTGACCTAAACCGAATCCCTGAATACCTGTAGCAGTATCAGCAGTTTTCTGCATAATCTCAAGCCAAGCATCATAGGTCCATTTTCTGTCCTTCACAAGGTCATAAGGATAATCAACACCGGCGCGTTCTAAAATACCCTTGTTAAACTGCATAACATAACCTGCATAATAGGGGTCAAACCAGAAACCGTAAGTTTTATCGGCATATTTTGTATTTGTGAATGTATCTTGATTATAAATCTCATCACTCATTTTATCGCCGATAAGTTCTTCCATAGACCAAAGCGCATCCTGCTTTGCAAGAGGTGCTACATAGTGAGCGCGTGTTGCGCATACATCACCGATTATTTCACCCGAAGATGCGGCAAGTTTCATTTGACCGAATATGTCAGCAATGGTGACGAACTCTATTTTGCAGCCGTATTTTTCCTCAGCATAAGCTATTGCTTCCATTCTCGCGTCACCGAGTTCTGTACCCTCAGCATGGGGAATAATCTGATCCCCCCAACCAGCAATAGTGATAGTTTCACCTTCAAGTACAGATGCCGCAGAGTTTTTATCCTTTCCACAACCTGCAAAACAGCAGATTATGAAAGCACAAACCAATGCAAGTGCAAAAATTCTTTTCATAATATGTCTCCTTATTTCTTTATTTACCTGAAGCCATTTCCAGAAGTTTTCTTCTTACGCGGAAGAAAAGGTCGGAATCAAGTGTGTAATCATTTGCCCGTCTGACTAAAATATCCACGAGCATCATTGTTTTTTCGTGGTCAATTTCATCGCATATACGGAGAAGTTCCTGATCCTCGATACCGCTTGCATTCTCTCTTTGACGGATAGTTTCAAAAACATCAAGATTTTCAACATCGGGAAGAACAACCCAACCGTCAAGCGGCCAACCGTTTATACAGCCATCCTGCCAGGGTTTTCCGTAATGCCAGAGATTCCATGACCAATGCAGATAACCTGTAAGGTTATTTTTAAAGTTATACCAATGGATAAGACGGGTGGAAATCAGTTTCCAGTCATCAAGGCGGGAAAGGTATGAGAACTGCGGTTTAAGGCAGGTGTATGACCAGACTTCAAACTCTTTTTTAGCAAGTGCTTCTGCATACTTTTCCTCATTGAGGTCGTGAATATCTATCTGAGGCACATGGATATCAAGGTTTGCACCGTATTTCTCAAGTGAATCTTCCCAGGTAGCATCAACAGTTTTAAACTCAGGTGCCCATTCGTGAACAAGTTTATAAGTTTTGAGAACTGTATTGAATGCATCTTCACCTGCAACTTCGTCACACACATGCTGCAACCACTTACCTGTAAGACCGCGTTCTTTAATATGATTATACACACCTTTTACGAACATTTCAAGATGTTTCCAGACGCGCTCATCATTCATATACATCCAAGCGAAATTCTCGTATGTATGACCCTCTTTGAAAGTGTATGCAACAAGCGGGAAATCGGGATTATCGCTCTCATCAAGACCAATCATAAGACTGGTTTTGTTCATAAGATGGAAACCGCAGAAATACTTAACATCTCCGTTTTCAAGGAAGGTGTCAATAAAGCGGTCAAGCAAGGTAAAGTCGAAGATATACTCACCGTCAGGACCAAACTTGATATCACGGTTTAAAAGCGGATAAAGCGGTACAGTAACAACATTTATACGCTCTTTTTTCTGCTGAACGGCAAAGTTTTTAAGCAAAGTAAACCATTCGTCTGAGAAAAGTTCAATACCGTATGTATCGGAAACGGTTTCAACAAATGCTTTGTAATCATCCGCATCGGGAGTATAACCGCAGTAGTTAGTCCATGTAAGATGTGTATAAGCCGAATCACAGGCATCGGGCAGAGTTACATCAAATACCTCAACTGTGATATTATATTCTGCAGTATTAGGCTTATCTCTTTTGCCTACACCGTAATGAATTATTACCTTATACTCATAAATTCCGGCTTTGGAATCCTTTGTAGTATTAGCGGTAATAAACAGAGAACCTGCCGAGCGGGCTAAAATCTTTTCCTTTTCGGGTAGAACTGCCTGAGGAAGTTCACCCGGCAGTTTAGCACGCATAACATCATTATTTATATTTATAGAATTCATAGAGTTGGGTATCAGGGCAACGCCGCCGCCTTCAAGCACAACACCGTTATCGGCATCTCCCGAAATCTGCTCAAACTCAACCCAGATATGTTTCATCGTTACATCGGGTGTGTAAATTCCTATCTGAATACTCTCGCGGGCATTCTTTGGCATCTCAATATGATGCTCGGGTCTGCGGTTGTGATAACCGAGATAAGGTTTTTTAGAGGTACTGAAAACATCCTCCAAAGGGTTTGTAAGCCATATATCCATAATAATACAGCCTCCTTAAAAATATACTGAAATTAAAAGTACAAATGCACTTTCTAAGTGTATAGTACAATAACAAATTTGAAAAATCAAGTTAATTTTTAGTGATTATAGCCAAAAGTAAAATATTGATAAATAAAAAATTCGGAACAGTAAAAAACCGTCCCGAAACTTATCAAAATTTTACCTTTATCTGCCGTGCAAGTTCTGCAACAGGAAGTCCTACAACATTGTTGTAATCCCCTTTTATTCCTTTTACAAAAAACACGCCGTCAGTCTGTATGCCGTAACCTCCCGCTTTGTCAAACGGGTCGCCGGATTGTATATAATTTCTTATTTCTTCATCACTCAGTTTATAGAATTCAACCTCTGTTGTGACAGAAAAACTTTCCACCTTTTTGTCTTTTACTACTGCACATCCTGTAATCACCCGATGCACTTTACCCGAAAGCAAAGACAGCATACTGAAAGCCTCGTCAGAGTTTTTCGGTTTACCGAGCATTTTACCGTCTGCAAAAACCGAGGTATCAGCGCCTATTACAAGACCGTCCTGATATTTTTTTGCAACATCCATAGCTTTTAGACGGGCAAGATATTCGGGAGCCTCAAAGACCTCAATATCAGGCGGTACTGTTTCATCCACATCAGAAACACAGACCTTAAAATCGCTGTAAATCATAGAAAGCAGTTCCCGTCTCCTCGGTGAAGCGGAAGCCAGAATAACATTTTCACTCATATTAAAAACTCACCTTGAAAGTCGGAAAATCCGCCTTTACATTTTCACTTATATGCTTATTATACTCCGCCACGGCAAACCTTGAATGAACAAGATAGGAAGTGACAATATACGGCAGAATGAAAACTATCGGAATATAAAGAAAACAGAGCAAAATCCAACCGATAAAACTAAAGCCGAGAAAAATAAAATCAAGCGAGGTTTTCTTCGAAATTGTCTTCGACATATGAATAGCCTCGGCAAAATCAATATTATCGTCCGCAACAAAAAGCATGGGAGCAAGATAAAACTTAATCATTATAAAGATCAGTATGGCAGAAGCGGTTGTTGCGAAAAATGTCAGCACATAATTCAGATTTGCAGACCATATAGGAATCGGCATACCGAGTATTTCATATAAAAAACTCTGTGAAATAAGCCACACCGCAATAGCAGGAAGATAAAGCACAAACCCCACACAAACCGCATGCAAAAGCATTGAACCAAAAAGTTTTAAAGTTTTGAGATAAAGTTTTCTGTCTGAAAAATAGTAAAAAACACTTATCGGATTATCCTTTGCAGAAAAGAGCATTCTCCAGAAAAATCTTAAAAAGCCCATACCGACAGGTAAAAGCAGGAAGAATACCAATGCAAAAAATATTACGGTTGTTGCTGTATAACCTATAACCGTATTCAGAACAGACGCGATAAGCTGCAAAACAAAATAGCAGAGAACCGCTGCAGTGCTTACAACAACCGCCGAAACCCAATTATTTTTAAGTGCGGTTTTAGCCGTTATTTTTATAATACGGCTTGATGCTGACATAATAAATCACCATACCTTTTATATAATGTAATAATTTTATCACATAAATTAAGAAAATAAAATTTCTAAACTGTTAATTTTGCGTAGTTTGCCATTATTTTTTTAGTTCCGACCTTGTCGAATGCAATTTCAAGCATAGCGTCATTGCTTATCTTCTTGACGGAGAGAACTGTTCCCTCGCCGAAAATATTATGCTTGACACGCTCGCCGACG
>JAFVTZ010000088.1 GCA_017502965.1 Clostridia bacterium | reverse complement strand
GCTCAATCTAGAAAAATAGTCAGTGAATTAAGAAAACTTATAGAAAGGGAAGTCGGGATTAATTTATTCCTTAAAGGTTGGCAGGAGGGCGGTCTTGATACAAAAGCGGCAAACTGCATCAGGTTTTCGGATGTATTGGGAGGCAAAAGTGATTTTGCAGAACTTAAAGAGCAGTGCGCAACTAAAGATATTGACCTTTTTCCTGAAATTGATATGTTTTTTGTAAGTAAAGATACCTCATTCGATGGTTTCTCTGTCAATTCGGATTCGGCGGTAAGACTTGATAAAAAATACGCAGGAAGAGGAAGATTTGATCCTGAAATCGGGATTTATGATGATATCTCGCCTTTAATATCGCCTAAAAAGTATTCAGAGTTTTTTGATGGGGTTTTTTCGGATATAAAAAGATATGGTTTGAATGGTGTTTCTCTCAGTACAACGGGAAATGTATTAGCATCTGATTTTAATACCGACAATGTATACACTCGCACTCAAACTAAATTTGAACTGGTTGATTTACTGAGTAAATATTCTAAAGAAACTAAAATAGCGCTTACTGGCACAAATGCTTATGCACTGAAATTGGCATCGGTTGCAAATGAAATTCCGCTATCAAATTCAGGATTTGCAGGGGAAAGTAAATCGGTTCCGTTTATACAGTTGGTTTGCTCTGGAAATACTGTATACCACAGTTCGGCTATAAATCTTGATGAAGATAAACAAATAACCTTACTTAAATGCATCGCTACAGGCACATCGCCTTATTATCTTGTGGCAGCAGGTAATATAGAACAGTTGAAATCTACAAAATATACAGAGTATTATTCTATCGATTATGAAAGAATAGAAGAAAATATTATACAAGAATTCACTTTTGTTTCAGAGGCGCTTAGTTGCTGTGAAGGAGCAGAAATGATTTCGTATGAATATTTAAGTGATAATGTCACAAAGACGGTTTATGATAACGGCGTGGAGATTTATGTGAATACAGGAAACGACGACTATTTCTCTGACGGAATAACGGTTGAATCGAAAAAGTATATTACTGTAAGCGATTGAAAGGATGAGCGTTTATGAATAAAAAACTTAAAAACAAACTTTATAACGCTCGCGACAATCAATGGGTTGGTGTAATATTTTCTGTTCCTTTCATTATTGGATTTTTGGTTATATTTTTACCTATGCTTATCAATTCGCTTTCATTCAGTTTTAATGAGATAGTTATAAATGAAAGCGGATACGAAAAGGTGCCTGTCAAATGGGAAAACTATTACTATGCGTTAAGGGTAGACTCGGGATTTGTAAGAAGCCTTTGGTCAGAGCTTTCCTCTATGGTTGCATCAACACCCGTAATAACATTGTTTTCACTCTTTATAGCGGTCATATTAAATAGAAAACTACCCGGAAGGAATGCGTTCAGAGCAATATTTTTCATTCCTGTCATACTAGGCGTTGGTGTATTGAGCAAACTTGACAGTAATAATAGTCTTATGGCAGGACTAAGTTCTGCGGCGATTGATACGGGGCTTGGTTCTGACAGCAGTTCGGACGGAAACATAGTTGGTAATATTACTGCTTTTTTGCAGTCAATGAATTTTAGTACGGAAATTATTGATTTTGTCAGTTCAATGGCGAACAGTATAACCAATATTGTAAATCAGTCGGGTGTTCAGATATTGATTTCGCTTGCTGCTTTGCAGTCTATAAGTCCCTCGGTATATGAAGCGGCTCAGGTTGAGGGAGCTACTGCTTGGGAGGTTTTCTGGAAAATAACTTTCCCGATGGTACTACCCGTAATGGCAATAAATGTGTTTTATACGGTTATTGCACAACTTTCTGACAGTACCCGATGGTTGCCAAAGTATATTCAGCAGGTTACTGATGTAAGAGGATTCGGTGTGGGAGCGGCGCTTTCTTGGATATATATTGCCTGTGTGCTTGTGATGATAGGAATCGCAGTGCTTTTAGGATATTTTGTCGTGAAACTTAAAAACAGGGCTTGACTAGTTATTATGTCCTCAAAGAAAGGGAGTGAACGGTTTTGAAAAAAGAAAAAATGATGCCTTTGCCTGCTAAAAAGCTTACCGAGCGTCAGAAAGCATTATATTCAAAAAGGCTTAGAGTCGGACTGATTAATACGGTATTGTTTATCTTGCTGTTGGGATTGGCTTTTGTTGTTTTACATCCATTTGTCTATAAAATTCTTGGAACATTTATGGCACTTGAGGATTGGACTGATCCGACTGTAGGAATAATACCTAAAAACTGGACCTTGGACCATTATATTGCAACATTAACCAAAGATGATTTTATATTTATAAGAGGTATTTTTACATATACTTTACCTTTTGCGGTAGTTGTTGCAGTGCTTTCAACATTTTCATGTACTTTCGTTGGGTACGGAATTGCAAGGTATAATTTTCCGGGGAAATTCCTTGTAATGGCAGCAGTAGTTGCTACATTACTCATTCCTTCGGCATCAATTTCAAGCTCGTTGTATTCAGAATTCAGGTATTTTGATGTTTTGGGAATATTCAAAGCAATAACAGGATCGCCTGTTCAGATAAACAATACTATATGGCCGATGGTGATTCTTTCGGCAACTTGTCTCAGTTTCAGAGCGGGAGTATTTGTATTTATAATGTTCCAGTATTTTAAGAGTGTACCTGAGGAGTTATCCCAAGCGGCTAAAGTAGACGGCGCAGGTCCGTTCGCAACTTTTTTCAGAATAATGTTGCCAATGTCCCGTTCAAGACTTATCGTGATATTTTCACTTAGCTTTGCCTGGCAATGGACCGATACATTTTATACAGAATCCTTGCTGGGAAGTGCCCCCACATATTCAAATATAGTATCAAGTTTTATAGAGTCTACTGCAAACGGAAAATTTGAAAATGTTATATATGCAAATGCGGCGGCTCTTATGGGACTGATTCCATTGATAGTTTTATATTTGTTTTTACAGAAAAGGATTATTTCAGGTATTGAAGCCAGCGGTATAGTTGGCTAATGATATAAAAATTCAAAGGAGGAAATTAAAATGAAAAAATTGTTTTTATGTTTTCTTTCAGTAGTTATACTGTTGTCCGGTGCGGTCGGTTGCAGCTCAACGACGGTCACATCAGAGTATATTCTGGAAGAAGACGGAACAGAGAGTTCTGCTACGGCGGATTCGTCAGATGTGAGTACCGATGTATCAGATACCGATACTGAAGAGGGGGCGGTAGATAAGCCTGTGGCAGTAAAGGACCCGTATTCGGTTGATTTGAGCGGTGCAACTATAACGGTTGCTATTGCTGAGAATTATTCCTTTTTGATTGATGCTAATCCAAATGAATCAAGCTATTATAAGGCAATCAACCAACGTACTAAAAAACTTGAGAAGGAACTGAACTGCAAGATAAAACTCAAAAAATCTACTGATGCTCAGGCACTTACCACTAAGGTAACAAATGCTTTACTTGCCGGAGAGCAGTATTGTGATGTTATTATGACTGCTATAAGTCAGGCAAGTACATTTGCCGCTAAGGGTCTTCTCGCAGACCTGAATGCTATTAAAGGGATTGACCTTTCAAAAGATTATATGAATGCAGGCAACTTCGTTACTAACACTAAAGTGGGCAATAAGGTATTTGCAGTTGCTCCTAAGGATAGCCTGCTTAATGGTGCAGTAGGTGTTTATTTCAATAAGAATATTATTTCCGAATTAAAACTGGAAAATCCGTATAGTCTTCTTAGCAGCAAAAAATGGACTATCTCAAAAATGAGAGAAATGGCTTTGGCTGCAAAGTCTCAGAACGTTACCGATACTTCCGGAAGATACGGTATGAGTGTTGCCGGTTTTAGTTGGGAGTCTACCGAACCGATACTTGCCAATAACCGCACAACCCTGATAACAAATAATAACGGTGAGGTTACATATACTGCCGATTCAGCAGGTGTTGCGGCTTCTATAGCACAGGCAAAGCAGATGTATGTTACAGATAAGAGTGCATATATAAATCATACTGATGATGAAACTGCAAAAATGTTTGTTGAAGGCAGAGCACTTTTCTTGGTGGGATATCTTGCTTATGCTGATGATATTGCCTCAATGGACGATGATTTTGGTTTTGTTCCGTTCCCACGAGGTGATAAACAGAACGGTTATCTTACTGCTGTAAACTATAATGCTAGAGCATTTTTGATTCCGGCTAATCTTTCAACTGCCAGAAAGCGTGCCGCAGGAGCTTTTATACAGGCATTTATGTATGCTTCTGAGGATACTGTTGATGCCTATATTGACGAAATGGATGTAAGATATTTCAGAGATGATGAATCGGGAGCAAATGTAAAACTTTGCGCCGATAATCTTACCATAAATCCTCATGCGTTCTTTACCGATCAGGGCGGAAATCTCGATAACGGAACCTTGCGAGTTATTTTCCAGGGTGTTGACGGCAGACAAGAGGTTTCAAAGTTATTGGCAGATAACAGTAACGGCTCAAAGGCAGTCCTTAATGATCTTCTCAAAAAGATGAAGTCGGCTAAGTAAGAGGGGATGCAAATGAAACAAATAAGTAACACGGCAATCAAAAGAATAATATGTTTAGTATGTTCGGTTTGTGTTATTCTTTCGGTTTTCGCTCTGCCTGTAAATGCGGCGGATTCGGGTATTCCTTTTTATGACGGGGTATGGCCTGAAACCCTGATTGACCCTGACAGGGAATTTCAGCTTGGTGTAGTGGTTCACTATCCGGGTCATGCGAATTACCGTGAGGACAGGGTGGAGCAGTATATGAAACTTACTGCTGAATCAGGTGCATCTCTTGTTCGCTTTGGCACCAGCGGTACCGATACTGAAAGCCTGCTTCTTCTTGATAAATGGGTAGAAACCGCCGAGGCATACGGTCTTGACATAATGATGATACTGCAGTTTTCCGATGAGGACTATACATATGATGCGATTTATCAGAATGCATCGGTTTATGTTAAAAGATATAAGGGGAGAATAAAGTATTATCAACTTTCAAACGAAACCTCAGGATATCTTCATCCTGACGGGGGACTTCCGGGATACGGCAGAGAAATTTCGAATTATCATCCCCTTAAAATGAAGATAGTTACCGAATATATGAGGGCATTATCAGATGCGGTGGCAGATTTTGACCCTCAGGCAAAGCGTGTTATAAATACCACTTGGCTTCATACAGGTATGATTAAATACTATCAGCAAAGCGGAGTGAATTTTGAGGTAGTAGGTCTTGACTGGTATGAAAACGGAGATATAAATGTTTTGACGGGAAATATCTGGCTTGACAGACCAACCTTTGATTGTTCCTACGGTAACAATGCTAGCCTTTGCGAAGACTTACTTACATATTTTCCCGATAAGGAATATATAATATGCGAGTCCAACTATTGGCCCAATGCAGAGGCGGATTATGATAAGCAGACCGAATATTATATGACCCTCATAAACAGGGCGTACAATTCCCCTTTAGGTGATAAGATGTTGGGAATTATAGTTTATGAACTCTTGGACCAGCCCAATCACTCCAATACAAAGAATGGTACAGTTTATAACAGCGAAGCGCATTTAGGTCTTTTCACTACCTCATTCGGGGATAAAGATACTACAGAGATATTGGAAGCAAAACCGCTTTATTATGAGTTACAAAAACTTTTCGGCGGTAAAAGTGTTGAGGCTGATTGGAGTCTTGCAGGAAAGCCGATTATAGAAACGCCACCGAGTCTGGGGGAAGATCCCAATATTACAGAGGACACCATCAGTTCGGCTCCTTCGGTAAACACTTCTGATAACGATTTTTTCTCCGGAAATTTAGAGTTTGTTGAACCGGAAGTACCAGAAGAATTGGAGGAGGAAAAGGCCGAAGAAAAAACAGCAACCTCCATTAAAACCTATACGACCACAGTGGTTGCTTTTCCGCCGTGGGCAATAGCGGCAATATCCGTTCTCGGAATTTTACTTGTATCAGGAATAATATTCCTTTTGCAATTAAAATTTAATATATTAAAAATAAAAAGGTAGGGTAGTTCAGT
>JAFVTZ010000087.1 GCA_017502965.1 Clostridia bacterium | reverse complement strand
GTCTCCGGTATAAGCCTCTAACCCCTCGGAATTATTACAGCACATAAGCGATATTGCAATACAGTGGGTAAGCTGAGACAAAAATGCTATCATTTTATCATGTTCGGTAACACTTAATTCCGCCACCTGCTTAAAGCCAAGGATTTCTCCTAAATTCCTGCAAAGTTCGATAGCCTCAGGGGTGTTTTTTTCGGTCGGGACTACTATGTAGTTCGCACCTTTGAAAATAGCATCGTCGCTGTTTTCAACACCGTAAACCTCTTTACCCGCCATCGGGTGGGCAGCTATAAACTCAACATCCTGCCGCAAACTGTTTTGTATTTCATCCACAATACAGCCTTTAACGCCAGTAACATCAGTAAGCACTGCCCCGCTTTTAAAATACTGCTGATTTGTCTTTATCCATTCGGTGAGGATATGAGGATAAAGTGCAAAAACCACTAAATCTGCCTCACCGATAATTTCGGGCTCAATTTCGGTTGTGCCATAATCAATAATTCCGTTTTTCACGGCATATTCAACCGAGGATTTATCTTTTGTTATTGCATTTACCGTAAATCCAAGCCTTTTGAGACCTTTGGCATAACTACCGCCTATAAGACCGAGACCCACAATCAGAATATTTATCTTTTTAATAAGTTTCATATTTTTTCTACCTCTATACCAAGAGAGTTAAGTATCTCAAAAAAGTCAGGAAAACTTTTTGAAACCGCCTCTGCCCCTTCGATTTCGCCGCCTAAAAGTGTAAGCAACACCGCCATAGCCATTACTATTCTGTGGTCGTTGTGTCCGAATATCGGCTCTGTAGGAGAATACAAATCGGCTTTGCATACGGTTATGCTGTTTTCTTCTATCAGAACATTACAGCCAAGTTTCAAAAGTTCACTCTGCATTGCAGCCCCGCGGTCGCTTTCCTTTATTTTAAGCCGTCTGGTACCTGTAAACACAGCCCCATTCAAAGCGGCCGCCGTTGTCATTAAAACGGGTCCTAAATCGGGACAGTCGGATATATCTATCTCAGGAGTCGCCCTTCTGAGTAACGGAAAAATATCTTTATAAACCCTATCCCCCTGAGCACTTTTATCGCAAAGTCCCTCAATTTTAATTTCAGAGCCTAGAATATTCATTGCCTCAAAAAATGCGGCATTTGAATAATCACCCTCAACAGTTATTTCTTTTGCTTTATAACTTTGAGAGCCACGGATATAAAAGATGTTTTTCTCACTCTTTCTTATCACCACTCCAAAATCGGCAAGCGCCTTTATTGTAAGGTCAAGATAAGATGCGCTTTCAAGATTTCCCTCTATCTCAATTTCGCTGTCTCCTGAAAGCAGAGGTAAAGCAAACATAAGACCGCTTATAAACTGGCTTGAAATATCACCGCGAACTTTATATTTTCCACTGCTTAATTTTCCGCAAACTGTAATCGAATTTTTGGTTTTTTTAAACTCTATTCCCTGCTCAAAGCAGAGTTTTTCATAAATTTCCAAAGAACGGCTGAAAAGACGCTCCGTACCTGTCAAAGTAATTTTTTTGCCGAAAAGCAGACAAATCGGAATTAAAAACCTCAGCGTACTTCCGCCTTCGTTGCAAAACAGTTCGGTTTTTACCTCGTTATTTACATTAAGACCGCCGATTTTAACCGAATTTCCGTAGGTTTCTATATCAGCGCCAAGGGCTTTAAGACAGCCGAGAGTTGCCTCAATATCCTTTGAAAAAGAAAGTCCGCAAACTTTGCTCCCGCCCGACAGCGCAGCACATATAAGATACCTATGCGCCATACTTTTTGACGGCGGCGCTAAAACTCTTCCTTTTGCTTTCCCCTTATGTATTCTTACTGTCATTTAATTTCTCCCTGAGAAAATCCAAAGCCTCGGTGTAACCTGTAATTCCATGCCCTGCAATGGTTTTTACACAGGCACTTCTTATATAACTTATCTGCCTGAAATCCTCACGCTTTGAAACATCCGAAATATGTACTTCAACTGTGGGTATTCCTACTGCTTTAACCGCATCAAGTAGAGCAATACTCGTATGGGTATATGCACCGGGGTTTATTACAATACCGTCAAATACACCGTACGCCCCCTGAATTTCATCCACAAGGCAACCTTCGTGATTAGACTGATAAAGTTTAACCTCTATTTTCTTTTCTCTTGCATATTCTTCAATATTTTCGCAAAGGGTTTTAAAATCTTCTTTGCCGTAAATATCGGGCTCCCGGATACCCAACATATTTATATTAGGACCGTTAAGCACTAAAATTTTCATATCTCAAAAACCTCTTTTACAGCCTTGATATTTTCTTCAAGGCTTTTATCTGCTTTTATAATTATATCTGCCGAACTGCAGTATATATCATATCTTTCTGTGTAGCGCTTTTCGAGCGACTTTCTGTCCGAAGAAAGAGGACGGTCGGCAGTAGTTATAAGAAGGTCGAGCGGTCTGTCAATAAAAACAACAGTTCCGTTTAACTTCAGAAGTTCTATATTATTATGATTCAGAACTGCACCGCCACCTGTGG
>JAFVTZ010000086.1 GCA_017502965.1 Clostridia bacterium | reverse complement strand
TCTTCTGCATTTGCAACAACCTTTTCAAACTTGATATCATCGAATATTGCATATTCGCCCGCAGTACCACCATTTATACCAAAACCGAGTGCATTAAGATATACCGAAGTCTGATTTTGTTCAAGAGCTCGCTGAATAGTATAACCTTCAGCTATAGTGAATACAAATTCGTAATATTTCCATTCGGTTTCAGAAAGGTTTTCAAGATAAAAATTCTTTTTAAGGCTACCGCCTTCTTCTGTGGTAGGTGTCTCAACTTTTGCCTGATATGCTCTGAGTATTGCTTTGGTAGCATTTCCTTTTGCCCAAACACTAAATTTATAAGTTCCGGGTTGGATATCACTACCGTCATATCTTGAGTAAACTGTTCCTGCACTGCTAAAGGTGATTTTCAGAGCTTTGTCGCCACTGTGAGCATCATCAACTATATCGTATGTGGTCTTTTTGCCGCTCCAGTCCTGAGCGGTGTAACCCTGAAGAATAGTATTTGGATTTGCCTGACCGTTGGCCGTTACATTAGTATCGCTTTTACCCTTAATTTCCATACTGCCGTTATAGAAAACATCCTGCTTTGTAAGAGCGAAATCATCGAAAATAACATAAGTATCTGTGGTATCAGCAGTAAGAATAAGTTTAATATGCTTATGAGAATTATATGCTGCAACATTGGCTGCACCGTCGGTAAGATAAACATCATAAAGGTTTATCTGATGCCATTCCTCACCTGCTGTAACAGTTGCTGTATATGTTTTGGCAGTATCACTGTCAGGTACTGTAGACTTAACTTCAAGTTTTGTGTTAGCGGAATTATTAGTGCTCTTTACCCAAACTGAGAAAGTGTAATAACCCTCAGTTATGGAAGCAGTATTTATACTTGATACATCAGGACAAAGCGTAAGTGCTGCATCGCCTACTTGAATATTTGCTTTGACTGCATAATTACCGTTATGCGAATCAGTTGTGTGGTCAAGTGCAATACGTGTTTCAGCACTACTACCGTAGGTTTGATATCTCCAACCGTCAACAAATTGGTTATGCTGACCATTTGTAAGTGTAAAATTGGTATATCCTGTCATACCTGATTTACCAGTTGCCGAATTCCATAGTTTATCAGCAGTTTCAAGACCGCCGCCTGTAAGATATTCAACCTCAGCTTCAACAGCTTCAAGGCGGATATCGTCAATTATAAAGTAAGATTCCACATCACCCTTTTTAGGTGTGATAGTAATTCCGATAACTTCTATATTTTTACCGTCTTTTGAGCCAACTATTGTTGTGCCTATAGAGGAGATTCCATCAATAGAAATCTGTGTCCAGTCTTCACTTGCAACAACATTAACACTCTTAACATTGCCGTCAGCATCAGTAACATTGATAGTAGAAGCAGAGTTTGTTCCCTTAACCCAAGCGCTGAGGCGGTAGTTACCTGCAGGCAGAGTATCTACAGCAAGCGCTGCAGGATAAACATAATGAGTATTGGAATAAGGAATATCAAAATAAAGTGCATAATCACCGCTGTGAGCATCGGTGGTGTGGGTAACCTTGATGTTAGGGTTAGCGGCAGAATTGCCGTTAAGCCAGTTAAAGGTCATCCAGTTATCAACTAAAACGCCTATGTTGCCGTGGTTGATGCAGTAATCTTTAAATCCGTAAAGAGTTCCTTCTTCTTTGGTCTCAGCAAGTTCAAAACTGCCGTTTAAAAGGTAGTTACCGTCTTCTTTAATAACAGCTGAAGCATCTGCAGATACAGCGCCTGTTAAAGCAATTGAGCACAGAAGAGCAGCAACTAATGCAAGAGATAAAATTTTTCTGATTTTCATACTTTTACTCCCTTTCTTTTAATTGATTTTTTCAAGACAAATATCGTCAATATAAAGTTCGGTATCAACCGAAGAATTCTTATCACGGTTTAATCTGATAACAATTCCGGGAACTTCTGATGAACCGACCGTAGCCTTACCTAAACCGCTTGATAAAGCGATATCATCAATAACAATCTGTGTCCACTCCCCTGTTGCATTTATAACAGCGGAGGTCTCAGTGCCGTTACCGTCAGTAACGGTTATTGTAGAAACAGTATTAGTTCCCTTAACCCAAAGGGTGAGTTTATAATTACCCGAAGTTATCTCATCTGTCTTAATGCCTGTTGAAGCATTGGGATAAAAATTGAGATAATCTGCACCGGTTGTCTTAAGGGTGAATTTTAAAGCATATTCACCGCTATGAGCATCTTTAATATGAGTAGCGTTGTTTTCAACAGAATTGTTTTTTCCGCTATTCTTAAGCCAGTTATGACCGCGCCAACCATCTGCAAGAAGATTATGCTGACCGTGACCGACCACCTTATTGGCATATCCCGGACCGTACTTGCTTGTTGCAGAATTCCAGACAGTTTCGCAATTTTCAAAACTTGAATTCACAAAATAATTTACTGCCTGCTCTGCAGGGGGATTATCCGGAACATCAGGCTCATCAGGCTCTTCAGGTTCTTCGGGATTTTCAGGCTTCTCAGGGTCTGCAGGCTCTTCTGTAACAGTAAATGGTTTTATTGTTACATTGAAAGGCTCTGTTTTTGCGGTATCTGTCAAATCGTTCACATTAGTGATTTTAAGAACAATTTCGATATCGGTATCAGATTCGGGTGAAGTCAATTTTCCGTCAAGAGAAAGAATATCGGCATTACTGCTTGAAAGCACCGTTATTTCATAACCTTCAGGCGCTGTCGGTAATATCAGTTTATCGTTTTCCTGAACAACTGTCAAACCGTCTATAAGTCCACCGGGACCTACCTGACGGTAAAACTCGATATTATCAATAAATATCTCGCCCTCTCCCTCGGCACTGAAACCAAGAGAAGTTAAAACACCTTTATGCAGGTCAATATCCTTGACAACAAATCTCTGCCACTCGTCCTTAAGACCTTCTGCTATATATTCGGTAGATTTATTACCGTGTTTAGCATTTGCAGTGAGTTTTCCTTTGCCTTTGGCATCGAATGCCCACATATAATAACCTTCTGTGAAGCCCTCTTTAGGAAGTGAAACCTCATTAAGAGAGATTTTCGAATCACTGCTGTTTAGCGTCAACTTAACAGCATATTCGCCTGATGAAGCATCACTTGTAAGCTCTGCAGTAGCATCTGTTTCATAACTATCTGCTTTCCAGGCTGAAAGTTTGCCGTTTTCAAAATCGGCATCGGTAAGAAATCCAAGTCTTGTAAGCCTGAAATTATCAACAAAAACATTAGTAGCCTTTGTCTTATCTGCTACAAGGCTTATAAGGATATGCGGACCGTTATGCTGATAACCTGTTGTTGTAGCGATTGTTACGGTTTCGCTGAGATATATACCGTCAATTGTTATTTGTTGCCACTTATCAGACTTCAGAATCGGAGCCGAATAAACCGAGCCGTCAGTAGTTTTAATTTCAACCTTATTCGTAGCAACACTGCTGTCTGATTTAACCCATACACTGAAAGTATAATAGCCTTCGGTTATTTCTGCTTTATTCAGGCTGTCAGCCTTAGGATAAAATCTGATAGAAGCATCAGCCGCAGGAAGTTTGAATTTAAGAGAATAACTGCCTGTTACGGCATCACTCGAATGGTCAACCTTTGTTCTTACCGCAGTATTGGAAGTATTTGCCCACCAATTCTGTCCGTACCAGCCATCAGTCAAGAGATTGCTCTGTCCGTGAGCAACAGTTTTATCGGTGTAACCCGGTTTTGTGTTCCAGAGTGTGCCTGTACTCTCAAGGTCGCCGCCTGCCAACAGATTTTCACTCTTGACAAGTTTGAAATCATCAATTGTGATGTAAGAATCTTCGCTGTCAGGTGTGCAGATAAGTTTTATATGCACGCCCTTTTGAGCATAACTGTTAAGTGCGGCAAGAGAAACTTCGGAACTGAGATAAATACCGTCAATACTGACTTTGGTCCAAGTATTGGACTGAGGAACTTTTGCGGTATAAACCTTTCCGTCAGAAGTTTTTAGTTCAAAAGAACTGCTTGTGTTATTGGATTTTATCCAGGCGCTGAACTCATAATATCCCTCTTTGACTGACGCTTTATCAAAGGTATCAGTATGGGGATAAATTGTCAGAACGCCTGCGCCTTGAGGCATATTGATATTTACAGCATAATTGCCTGCATAGGCATCGCTGGTGTGATTCAAATATGTAACCGCTGCAGAATGGTAGTTTGTGCCGTACCAACCGTCTGCAATGAGATTACTCTGGCCGTGACCGACCTTAAAGTTTGAATAACCTGCGTTTCCTGATTTTCCTGCAGCACTGTTCCACATTTTATCTGCTGTTTCAAAACTTGCGTTAGCCAAAAGGTTTTCGGTTGCGGCAACGGTGGGCATTAAATTTAAGCCTACTACAAGAGCCGAAACCAACAAAACTACCGCCAGCACCACAGAAATAATCTTTTTGTTAATTTTAAAACGCAACTGGTTTCCTCCTTTCGGTAATGAAAATTAGATGAATACTTGGAATACTCCTCTAAAAGATTAATCCCAATTCTCGCCCCACTCTGCATCGCCTGTGGGAACCATATCTTCATAACTTTCAACACCTAAAAGTACCTTCCTGAGTTTTGTAAGGTCGCTCGCCTCAAGAATGCTGTTGCGGTCGAAATCCACCGCAGCTATGCTGATGTCGTCCTCTGTAATTTCCTGTGCCATAAACTTTTTAGCGCGAACAATGTCAAGTACATTGAAGTCATTATCGCGGTTGCAGTCACCGTAACCCAAAGCAGATACATTAACTGCAAGCAAACATGCTGACAAAATAACAACGCCGATTATTGATGCGATTTTTCTGAATTTTAACATAATTATTACTCCTCTCTTTATTTAATGGGAATTCGGTATTTTTCTTGGGCTTTTTTCTTCATAGCGAGCATTACCACGAAGGTGAAACCTATTACGCTAATAATAGCTAACAGGAACATTATAAATACTAACCAACTAAACTGAGTTTTGATGACTTTTCTGATGATTTGCTCAATCGGTTTTCCTGAACTTGGTTTATCATCGGTTGAGGGTGGCACAATGACATCTTTATCATCCGGCTCATCAGTCGGTTCGTTTTCATCTAAAATTTCCTCGTCGTCTTCCTCAATTTCAGGAGTTTCCTCTTTAATCTCCTCTTCGGTTTCATAGGCTAAAACCTTAACCGAGGAAATAACATAGACAATATCTGTTGGGTCTGAATTGTTGATAATCTTGAAAGTAAGATTTACAACTGTATCTTTAGCAGGTGTTGTCACCTTGCCGTCAAGCGAGATAACAGATTCATCCGAAGTTTTTTCAAGTTTAATACTGAAACCGTCCCGAACTGTGGGTAAAGTTAAAACTTCAGTTCCTGCAGGAATCGGTTTCAAATCACCAATGGTTGTTGCAATATCAGAAGCAGTAACCCGTCTTTGGAAAGAAGCCTTATCAACTGTTACATAAGAACTTGTTGTCTTATCGGGATTAACAAGTCTGACACCCATTTCCTGAACACTGTCACTGATAGTTGCATCCAAAACAACCTGTTGCCAGTCGTCACCTGAAACGGCACGGCTTACAACCTCCTCCTTGCCGTCGGCTCTGATATACATTTCAACAACCGAAGTACCTTTAACATAAGCACTGAAACTATATGTTCCTGCCTGCATATTTTTAAGAACTGCTGTCGTTGCAAAAGAAACGGTTGAAGGAGTTCCGGGGAGAACTATTCTCACAGCCTTTGAGCCGCTGAATGAGGTTGATGTGCTCTTAACCTCACCGTAACCTTTATTTTCTGTTACCTGCCAGCCTGTTGAAACTCCGCTTTCAAAATCTTCATTACTGAGGTATTCTTCCTGCAAATAAAGTTCAACATCGTCAATATAGGCATAATACTCAACAAACTCGTGATTTTCGTATTTAGCATTATAAATGCTTATACTCAACTGACCGTTGGTTACAAGGATATTTTTAATTTCAACCTTATGCCATTCGTCTATTTTCGAAGAATACTTTTCATAACCCTTATTACCGTTTGCCGTAGCGCCTACCTTAACATCCAGGTTACCTTTCGCCCAAAGGGAGAAAGTGTAATATCCTGTTGCAAGACCGGTAAATGTATGGGAATTCGGTTTCAGATTGAGCGAAGTGGTTTTTGAACCGCTATCGTTATTAAGTTGCTGGTCGTGGTGAAGTATAATCTTACAGCTGTAGTCACCTGTATGGGCAGTCTCATTTGTAGCAAAACAACTTACTTTACCCTGATCCCATGTATTTACCCAACTTGTAGGTAATGAAGCTGTAACTCTGCCGTCATTTTCAAAAGAGGGATTCTGGCTGGCTAACAGATTATCACCTGCAAATGTAATTGCAGCAGCATTAACAGGATAATCCGAACGAGCAGAGAAACTAAGCCCTTTAAGAATAACATATTCATTCTTATCGCCCTTGCCTTCAAAACGAAGCTCGACAACGGCTTTTTCGCTTGTTACCTCAATACCGCTGATTTTGGTACTCTTCATACCTGATGACATTTTAATTTCCTGAGAAATTTCTTTGCCACCGTGTTCTTTAATTACCAAAAATGCTTTGATATTTCCCGTATTTATTGCATCAACTTTAAGTGTATAAACACCTTTAGCAACATTTTTAAGGGTCTGACCTATTGTCACATTGAATGCTTCATCAGAACCTATTCTGAGAGCGTTATTATACTTTTCAGTATAATGAGCTTCAACATTTACAGCCTTTATAGAACTGTCATTTATCATCTGTTCTACATTGCTGCCGTCCTCGCCTATAATTCCGTTCTCAGTTTCATAATAATAGTCCTGAGGCAGTTTTGAATAGGGATGAACCTCTGTATAAAGTGTGTTTGTGATAAGGTTCTGAGAAAGTTCTACCTTATCGAGATATGTAATAGTAGTAGCATCGCCTGTTACGTCAAACTGGAGCGAAATCTTGCCTGTTGTTACATTGATATCAGAAACTGAAACCTGCTGCCATTTAGGGCTTATGGGTATCGACTCTGTAACAGAACTGCCATAATCTGAAAGGGTAACAGATGCGCTGTTTGCAGTGTTTTTAACATAATATGTCAATGTATAAACACCGTTTGGCAAATCAGTGTAATTCTGAATAGCAAGAGATGTAAATGTTTCGTTTTCGCTGAATTCGAGTGCATTGTCACCGTCGATTCCAACGCCTTCTGCAACCTTTACGGCATCAAGACCGTTACTTGAAGCAACACCCCAACTCATAGGAGTAGTAGTACCCTCATAAACCAGAGAAAACTCAGGATTTCTTACAAGGTTTGCAAAGTATTTTGTATCAGCGCCGATAACATTTAATTTGACAGTGTCTATATTTTCAGAATGACCGCTGTCATAAGTATAATTTTCCTTGCTGATATCAACTGTCTTAATTACAACCTCGGTTTTTTCACCGCGATAACTGTCTGCATAAAAACCTATCTGTGCAATACCGTTTTTATCGGTCATATCAGTAAAGGTTTCGTAATCGCTCTGACTGTCGGCTAAAATCAGCACCCTTACAAGCGCATTTTCAACAGGTTTGCCGTTTGCGTTTACAACTTTGAATCTTGCCGCAACAAAATCTGCCGCTTTAAAGGTGGATTTTTTATTGCCCTCCATATCATAAACACCGGTCGGCGAGATATGAAGTTTCAAATCATTATTTTCAGCACGCTCTGTTTTAACAGTAAGTGTTTCGCTGTCAGAACTCTGCCCTGCAGCGTCAAATGCACGAATAAAGAAACTGTATTCTGTATTATCGGTAAGTTCGGTTGCAGTCCACTTTGTATCCGAAGTTCTGCCTAAAGGCTTTCCGTTTACATAAACTACATATCTGTCTATACCGACATTATCTTTAGCATCCTTCCAGGAAACGGTTATCTTATCGTAACTTTTGTTTTCAGCCTTTAATCCGGTTGCCTTCCCAGGTGCCTCGGTGTCTTCGGAAGACGCCGTCTGATGAACGCCTATATCGGGAGCGGTATCACTGCTGACAGTATTTCCATAAAAATCCTTACCGCCGTTATTTTCAATGATTTTTCCTGCTCCGACAAGTTCTGAATCGGCCTTAAGCATATATCCCTGAAGGGTATCAAGACCGATTTCGCCCTTTCCGGGGTCAATAAGTGGCATATCATCATCTAAATCCATTAAGATATTGCTCTTATCCTGACTCGGTTCACTTGCAGGATGATAGCCGTAAAAACAGTTATTCTGAACAATAGTCTCATCAGGAACTTCGATATAATAAGAAGTTTTATCGCTGAGGTTTATAAAAATGTTATTAAAAATATAATTTTCCCAAGTATCGGCAATAGAGATATTTCTTCCTTTAAGTCCCTCGCCGACATAAACCACATTGTTATAAAACCAGTTATCTTTAGCGCCCTTCTGAACCCAGAATCTTCCGTGACCTTCATTTGCGCCCCACATATCGTTTTGACTTATATTATAACGCCAGACAGAGCCGGTGGTATTGGTATAGTCCAATTCTTTATTCCAACCAACGTTACAGAACATTATCGGCTCACCGCGGTTGTCGTGAGTGTAGTTGTACTGGAAGATAGTATTTTGAGAATAACCGTCAGCATCAAAAGCACCGCAGTCATTCATACCGCCGTTATCAAGACCGTAAACCTCATTATACTGCCAGACAACATCGTAGGAATAGTTAGCCCACATTGCAGAGTTACTGTCACCGTTATCAGGTTTATAAGCGATATTGTGCTCTGCGATTACGCCATTTCCTACCCTACCGTCACAACCCATAAATCTTATAGCATTGGTAGTATTTTTAAGATTGTTGTTACTTATAAGAATATTGGTAGAACCGAAAAAAGGCTTGTTATCAAGATATCCCTCTTGCATAACCGAATCCTCATAGCCTACAAACATTACCCATTCGCTTGTTATACTGATACCAGTTCCCGTAACGCCTGTTTTTGAAACGCTGTTACCGTCAATTAAAATATCATTGAATGCTGTAGGAATCTCTGCACCTCCGCAAAGCGAAGCATAAACTATACCGCCGTTTACAGAACCTTGAGACGAAAGGTAGTCAGCCTCACCGCCATTTCCAGCCATAGCAATAACGTTTTCTTTTCTGGCATTACTCGGAACATCGTGAATGTTACAGTTTGTAACATAAATATGGTCTGCTACACCGTAATCCTCTGCCATAACATAAACTCCGTATCTGACACCGGGAACACTCGAATTATTAGTGAGTTCAAGATCACTGATTTCAATGTATTCCTGATTATAGAGTCTTATAACCGCACCCTCATTTTCAAGAGTGCCGTTGGCATCAATAACAGGCTGTGCACCCGAGCCGTATCTGCTGATAATTATAGCCCCGTCCTCAGCATTACCCGAGCCTTTTGGCATTAACTGACCGATAAATGTGCAGCCTGATTTGAATAGGATTTTATCTCCCGCGGAGAAAACAGTGCTGTTGACCTTATCGAGGGTTTTCCATGCAGCATCCTCCGATTTACCGCTGTTCGAATCATCACCTGACACTGAATCAATGTAATATGTTGTACCGCTGCCAAAATCAAGCAACTCATAGAGCCAACTTGAATCAAAAGCCGCCAATGAAGGTACCGCAATTACGATAGATAAAACAACAGCCAGCGCAATCGCTAAAATCTTTTTCATATTCAGCCTCCTTGCTTTGAAAAAATTTTAAAAGTTATTTCAGTTTAAAAGTTCGTCCCAAGCACTATTCCAATTAGCCTCACCCTGAGAATAGGCACCGTAACTCTCAATTCCTAACAGAATCTTTCTGAATGCTGCAATGTCCTCAGCATTTAAAATACCGTCAAGATTATCGTCAACTGCAACGAGATTTACCTCAGAAGTCTCTGAAGTCAGGAATTTCTTTAGTCTTACAATATCTAAAATATTGACATATCCGTCAAAATTTACATCTCCGAGAACAAAACTTAAAGCTTCATTCGGGTCAGACTGCATACCGCAAACTTTGACATCCACCGTAGCATAGGAAATATCCGCCGTATATGCTTTATTAGTTATGCAAAGTTCAACTGCAACAGTTGTGTCATATCTTGGGGTAATAACACTGCCGTCCGATTTGATGATATCTTCATCAGACGAGGAAACAACCGCAACCTCAAATCCTTCAAATTCGGGTAAAATCACATTTGTTTTACCTTTTTCAATGTCAGGCAGAGATGCAATTTGCGGTGCTATATCATAGGAAGCGGTGTTTCTCACAAGTGAAACATCGTCGATATATGCATAAACTGTCCCGTCTGTGCTGACAGCATTCCAGAAACCAACCGTAAGTGTACCGTCCTCAACCAGAATGTTCTTGATTTCAACATAATGCCAATTATCAGAAATATAGGAATATTTCTCATAAGCATTTACGCTATCGGCAGTTGCTGTGACTTTAACTTTGTATGTACCCTTAATCCAGGCACCAAAGTTGTAATAACCGTTTGAAAGACCTGAAAAGGTTTCAATACTCGGTTTGAAGTTGATGGCATCATTTGCCTCGTCTAATACAATCTTTGCGCTGTATGAACCGCTGTGAGCAGCCTCTGTTGTAACAAAGTATTCAGGAGTTCCTCTGCTCCATATATTTTTCCATTTTGCAGGTGCAGAGGTTGTATTATTCTCGAATGAACTGTTGTAAGCATTCAAAAGGTTAAAACCTTGCGGGGTAACGGTTGCAAATTCGGGATAATCATCGCGAGCAGAAAAATTGATTTCGGATAAAATGATGTAATCCTCTGAACTTCCCTTACCTTCAAAACTGATTTCAACAGTAGCCATACCGCCTGTCACCTCAATACCGCCTATTTTGGTTACAGCCGTATTTGAGGAAATTTTAATACCTTCCGAGAGTGTTTTTCCGCCGTAATCCTTAACAGAGATACAGCTGTTTATTGCACCAGAATTTTCGGTTTTAACATAGAATGTATACACACCGTCTGCAAGATTTTTAATGGTTTGCTCCATTTTCACATCAAAAGGAGCAGTATCACCGATTTTTAAAGCATTGATATATTCGGTTCCGTATTCGGGCAAAATTTCTAAAGCATTAAATTCTGAAATGGCATCTTCATCCGAAATAATACCATTTGCAAAAAAGGTTACATTTTCCGAAGAATATGTAAAATTCGCAGGTAAATGAACATTGGGGTGAACGCTTTCAAACAAAGAATTCTTAATCAGGTTTTTGGAAAGCATAACTTTATCTATAAGAACACATTGTGAAGCAGAACCCACTATACTTATATCAAGTGAAATTTTGCCTGAAGTCACCTCTATATTAGAAATAGAAATTTGCGTCCAATTAGATTCAGCCCCTACAATACAAGGAACAGAATTTGCAGTTACAATCAAAGAATCTGCACTGTTTTTGACCCACATTGTCAGCGAATATACACCGTCGGGAACTTTGGTGACATTTTGAGAAATCTGCGCTTCAAAAGAATTGTCGGATGTAACTTTTAAAGCCTTGCCGCCGTCAATACCTTCAGAATTTTCAGTTGAAATATTGCAAGAATCTGTTTTTGTAACAGTCCAGCTCTGAGTAGTATCAAAATCAGAATTTGCTATGAGGTTTGAAAACTTATTATTGCCGCTGCCGATGACATTAAGGGTAGTAAATATACCCTGCCGCTTATTATAAAAGTAACCTTCTTTTTTAATATCGGTTACTGTTACTGTGCACTCTGTATCAACAGGATAATATTCTGTATCAAAACCAATCTGTGCAATACCGTTTTCATCAGTAAAGCTTGCAAGATTTCTATATCCGTCAGCCTCAACTAATACTTCTACTCTTGCTTCTTTTACGGGATTGTTATTTCCGTCCAGAACTTTAAATCTTGATGCTGTGAACTGTTCAGGCGAAAAATCGGTACATACATTTCCGTCAACATCATAAGTTCCTACCGCAGAAACAAACATTGCATTTTCGCCCTTTGCAGGAGTTTTAGTGGTGATATTAACCTCATTACTATCTGCAAAATTCCCTGCAGAATCAAACGCACGGACAAAAACACTGTATTTTGTATTCCCGATAAGATTTTCAGCCACAAAGGAGTTTTCCATAGTAGCCCCTACGGGTTTCCCGTCAAGATATATTACATACCGGCAAATTTCAGAATTATCCTTCGCCTTATTCCAGTCAAGAGTTATGCTGTTAAAGTTTTCAGATTCTGCCGTCAGGCTGAATGCAGTAGGTTTATCTTCATCAATAAAAGAAACCGTCTGATGCACACCTATATCGACTGCAGATGTATCTGTAAATGAATTTCCGTAAAAATCCTTATAGCCGTTATTATCAATTTTCTTGCCTTTACCGATACAAGGAGAATTATCAGCCAACATATATCCTTGCAAAGTATCAATTCCGATACCGCCGCTTCCCGCATTTACAACGGGCGACGGGTCATCAATATTTAAAACTATATTACTGCTATCAAGCGCAGGTTCACTATCGGGATGATAGCCGTAAAAACAGTTATTTTCAAAAGTTACCGAAGCGGCTTCATTGATATTATAAGTTGAAGCATCGCTTTCATTTATAAATATATTGTTATAAAAATAGTTGTTTTCAGATTGCTGAACAGCGATATTGTTACCCGTAAGCCCTTCACCAACATAGATAACATTGTTATAGAAATAACTGTCTCTTGCTCCCTTTTGTACCCAGAAACGGCCGTGTGAAGCTTTAGCTCCCCACATATCGTTCTGGCTGATATTGTACCTGAAAATATTTCCTATAGCATTTGTCGGAGCATAATCAGAATTCCAATGAATATTACAGTACATTACTGCTTCGCCGCGATTGTCGTGGGTATAGTTATACTGGAAAACCGTTCTTAAAGTATTTCCGTCAGCATCAAATGCGCCGCAATCGTTCATACCACCGTTATCAAGACCGTATATTTCATTATACTGCCAGATAACATCCTTTGAGCATGAAAGCCACATACCCGAGTTGCTATCAGAATTATCGGGTTTGTATGAAACATTATTTTCAACAACAACACCGTTTCCGACCGAGCCATCCAT